>JBGOWC010000248.1:0-3943 GCA_041478415.1 Terriglobia bacterium | reverse complement strand
CACGGTAGAGCGAGCGCGGAACGTTCGTGCGGAGGCACATCATCATGTCCCGGCAAAACATTTCGAGCGGAGCACCTTGGGAACCGATTGTCGGCTACTCGCGCGCGGTGCGTGTGGGAAACGTCGTCACCGTTTCCGGCACGACGGCGACCGGGCCGGATGGAAAGATTGTCGGCGTCGGTGATGTCTACGCCCAGGCCGTCCAGACGCTGAAAAACATCGAGGCGGCGCTCGCAAAGGCCGGCGCCGCCCTGAAAGACGTCGTCCGCACGCGCATGTACGTCACAAACATTGCCGAATGGGAGAAGGTCGGCCGCGCCCACGGCGAATTTTTCGCCGCGATTCGCCCCGCAACCTCGATGGTCGAGGTCAGCAAGCTCATTTCGCCCGAAATGCTCGTTGAAATCGAAGCCGACGCAATCATCGTGGAGTGAAACGCATTCACCGTCTCGATGGCACAAACTCCCTACGACTCCTTCATCCCTGAATACTACGACGCCTCGCCCGTCGTCACCGGCCGGCAGGACGTGCCGTTCTACCTTGCCGCCGCGCACGGATTTGGGGACCCCGTTCTGGAGCTCGGCTGCGGAACCGGCCGTATCACTCTTGCGCTGGCCCAGGCAGGCTATCGCGTCACGGGCCTGGATATTTCCGGACAAATGCTTGGGCACTGCGAGGAGAAGCGCGCCGCCTTATCCACCGAGACGCGCGAGCGCGTGCACCTCGTGCAGGGTGACATGACCCGTTTTGATCTGGGCGAAAAGTTCCGCCTGGTCATCATTCCCTTTCGCCCTTTTCAACACCTGCTCGAAACGCAGCAGCAGGTTGACTGCCTCGCCTGCGCGCAGAAGCATCTCCTGCCGGGAGGGCGCCTCATCCTGGATTTTTTCCACACGGACCCGCGCCGGATGCACGACCCGGCCTTCCAGACTGAAAGCGTGCCCCTGGCCGAATACGCGATGTCCGGCGGGCGCCACGTGATACTCACCGAGCGCACCGCCGCGTTTCACCGCGCCGAGCAGCGCAACGACGTTGAGATGCACTACGACGTGACTCGCGCGAACGGCCGCAAGGAGCGGCTTACCTTTGCCTTCACGGTGCGCTATTTCTTCCGCTACGAAGTGGAACACCTGCTCGCGCGCTGCGGTTTTCGCGTCGCCGCCCTCTATGGAAATTTCGACCGCTCGCTTTTGACTGACGCTTCGCCCGAAATGATTTTTGTCGCACAGTTGATATGAAAAAAAGGGCGCTGCACGCAGCGCCCCTCCATCCTTAACTTCTGTACGCAAAAGCGAACCAGGATCGGATCGTCGAGGTCCAACCTACCATTTCCCGCGGATGCGATACCGCAGCACCGACGTGCCATTCTGAACCACCGGCACGCGGAACTGCGCTGCCCACGCTGCCGTCTTCGTGAATTTGTGGGTGGAGTTCAGCATCTCCCAGTCGCCGCCGATCGGCTCGTTCACTTCAACCGTGATCGGCAAGTCCTTGTGATTCCGCAGCGTGATCTCAAACTCCATCTCCCACACGTGGCTCGAGATTGCTTTGTAATCGGTCTGCTTCCGTTCGGCCACCACGTCGAACGCGTTGCCGATGTGGATGGTCAACGATTCGTCCTTCGGCGTGTGGTCAATCCTGTCTTCGCCGACAAACAAGATGTTGCCCTTGGAATCCTTTTGATAGACGCGCACGTTGCCTGCGGGCATGGGCATTCCCAGCCCGGCCTTCTCTTCGTTCTTGAATTTGTAATAGACCTTCACCGGATCTTTCAACGGCGTCCCGGGATTCTGGTAGTTGTGGTAGTAGAAGTTCTGTCCGCTCACGACAAAAATCTTCTCGACCGGCACATTGCTCCCCGCGAGCAAGCTGATCTGCTTCGTCTCTTTGTCCTCGACGGATGTTTTGCGTCCCAGCGAGTACAGGTGATACTCGCTGAAGCTTTCCTGGGCAAACTGCGGCGCCGCCGCGGCCCTCGACACCATCTGCTTCATCTCATCCGCCTCGCGCCGGTATTGCTCCGGAAGCCGGTTCAGGTCGCCCGCGACGAGCTGCAGCCGCGCGTTGTGAAACGCCGTGCCGCTGTTGTTCACGATCGTCACCCAGCCGTCCAGGTCCGCCGCCTTGTCATCGCGTCCAACGGTCAGCACGTAGTCCGAATTCCAGGAGAGATTCGACGCCAGATAGGACGCCTCGATCTGATGTTTCCTTCCGCCCACATTCTCAAGCGACATCAGCAGCGTCGGCCGCTCATAAAGGTTTGCCGGCACTTCGGGAAATCGGTAGCTCTCCGCGTACATGCCGGTCACGATGTCGTTGCCGATCTTCCAGACCGGGCCGTTATTGTCCGCGAGCAGCGTGGCTTTGACCTCCTCGCGTCTTGTCGTGCCGTTCTCCTGGTACGACCGCACCAGCGTCACTTCCTTCCCGACGTACTTGTGCAGCAGTTTCGCCGGCTCGAGTAAATCGTACTCGTAGTTCTGCTCGATCACGCCGAGCTTGTCCGGCTCGTTTAGCGAGCGGAAATGCACCGTCACGGGATTCACCGTCGCGGCGATGTCCATGAATTTCAGCCGAAACATGCCCGCGGGTAGTGAGAGCTGGCGGACGTCGCGCACCAGCGCGATGTTCGAGTTATAGACCGTAACCGCCAGATCTGTCTGATCGTTCAGCGTTGTTGCGGAATCTTCGCCCGCCGCGCGCGCCGTTTCCGGCTTCTGTTCGGCAGGTACGCCGTGCCCGTGGTACGGCAGATAGGCAAGGGCCGTGCCCGCCACCAGCAGGGCAGGAGACAAAAAGGCCAGCAATCGAATTCGCCGATCACTCATCAACAGCTTCATGATGTTCACCTCGACTCGAATTTCACTCCACTCTTAGAACGGCGCACCGCGAATTTCTTGCAGGGCCGCAAGGACGCGCAGCGCCGGCTATTCCGTCCCGCGCTGCTTCCAGGTCATACCACCGTCAGAGGTGACGTAACGCGGCAGCCGCGGATCGCTCCACACCGCGGCATTCTTCGCGTCCCGGGCGGAGACGCCGATGAGATCAGCGGTCGTCGGCGACTCAATTTTCATCCAGTGCTCGCCGTCCGTTGTCAGCAGAATCGTCCCTTTCTGCCCCACGACCCAGCACACCGTTTCGCTGGGCGCCGATCCGGCCACAAGGTCCACAATCACGCCGCTCGCTTGCTCGGTCGAAGTCTTCCCGCCGTCGTTCGAGCGCCGGATCAGTCCATGCGCGCCGAGAATCCACTGCACCTTGCCGCCCGGCGCGGCAAACATTCTTTTGTTTGCAAACTGCGCCGCAAGCAGCGAGTCTTCCTCCCGGAAGGCTCCCCTCGCGTGTGGCGCAGCCTCGGCAGTGCTCGCGGCATTTCCTTCGGCTGTCTTTCTCTTCTGTAGTTTGCTGAATGCTTGGCTTGGCGCAGGCGCGGCGGCATTCGCCGCGAGTTCCGCCGTTTCCGCGGCTCCGGCCTGGCTCTCTTTCTGCGCCATTCTCCCTTCCGGCGCCATGTCCACCTTCTGATCCGCTATTTGGCCAGCAGCGCCGGTCTCATTTTTGGCATTCAACGTGTCTCGGCGCAAAGACGAATCGAGCGCATCTTTTTCAGTTTGAGAGGCAGCAGGCAGCGGCACCGGCTTCGCCTGAGCGTCGGCCATTCGCGTTTGCTCTTGAATCTGCGCTTGCGCTTGCTTCTGCGATCTGTTCGGCCGATCTTGAGAAAGGAGCGCAGGCCGCTTCGGTTCTGCCGCGCGAGCCGCGTATTCATCATTCTCTCTGGCCTTCGCCGCCGGAGTCGCCGCGGAAACCGAGGGCTCGCGAGCCGGCTGCGTGCGATTCTCCGCGACGATGACCGGTTTTATGATCTGCGCCCTCTCGTGCACGGCAACCCACACGAGAATGCCCGCGGCGATGGCCCCTGCCGGCGCGAGCCAGCGCCAGT
>JBGOWC010000060.1:0-8293 GCA_041478415.1 Terriglobia bacterium | reverse complement strand
GGCCAGCGGCCGCCGAAGCCAGTGCGGCGGCGCCAGGCTTGTGCCGTGATGTTCCACGCCGGGGCCGTGCGCGTGCCGATGAAAATGCAGGCGGCCGCCGTGACTGTGAAGGTGGACGTGTTCGCCGGAGTGCCGCGCATGGGCCGGCGCGAACGATTCGCTAATCCAGCGCATGACGCCCGTCAGATTGAGGAGGCCGAGAACAATCAGCATCACGCCGACGGAGAGCTCCATCGCGAGGCCGGCGCGGATGGGAATGGCCATGCCGAAAACGATGATGGCCGCGCCGACCAGCACTATTGTCAGCATGTGCCCGAGACCCCAGAGGGCGCCGATGAGAGCGGCCTGCCGGAGCGAGCGCTGGCGGCTGACGATTGTGGAAACGGCGATGACGTGATCGGGATCGGTGGCGTGGCGCATCCCGAGAAAAAATCCGATGGCGACGATTGCAAGCGCACTGGGCATTGTTCGCGTCGGAAGAATACCCGAACTTGCGGCGCGACGCGACGAATCCTGTGCGCGAATTCGTCAGGCGCGGCGGCGCGCGATGATCTCCGCGAAGTAGCTCTCCACTTCAGCGGCGACGGCGTACCAGTCGCGGCCGCTTGCATGTTCGGCAATTCCTGCGCGATTCCATGGCCGGCTGAGCGCACCGCGCAAGCCCTCAGCGACCGAATCGGCATTCTGCTCCACGAGAACCCCCAGATCCGGTGAAGAAATGACTTCCGGGATGCCGCCGACTCGAGTCGCAACAACGGGTGTCCCGCATGCGAGCGATTCGAGCAGGACGTTAGGCCAACCCTCCCGCGAACTCATGAGACACGAAATGTCGGCCGCGCTGTACCAGTCGCGGAGCTTCTCATTCGGGCAGTTGCCGGGAAGAAAGACGCGATCGGAAATGCCCAGCGCATTCGCCATGCGCTCGAGTTCGCTGCGCGATTCGCCCTCGCCGAGAAGGTAAAGTCGAAGATCGGGGAACTCATCCTTGATCTCTTTGAGCGCAGCCAGAAGGAACTGTTGTCCCTTCACGGGTTTGAGCGCCCCCACAGCGACGGCGATGCGGCCGCCTCCGGACAAGCCAAGCCGCCGCTGCGCTTCAGCGCGATCCACGGGAAAGAAGCGCGAAAGGTCAACACCATTCCCGATGACGCGTACGGACGCATCGGCTGAGCCAGCTTCTGTCATTGCCGTCTTGAGCGACTGGCAGATGGCGATGCGACCTGCGGCTTTCTCCAGGGTCCAACGAATTTGCGGGCGCACGGTGCGGAAAGAGGGGTAGAGATTCATGTCTGTCCCGCGCGCCGAGACGACGACCGGTATCCCCAGGAATTTTCCCAGTAGGACGCCGGCGAAACCATCCGGATAGATAAAGTGTGCGTCGAGGCAATCGAAGCGATGCTGCCGGTGAAGTCTCCGCGCAAGACGCACGCTCCCCAGAAACATGAGAAGTCCATGCAGCGGCATGGATATTTTGGGGAGGAACAGGTAGCGCGGGTGGTAGACGGTCAGCCCGCCGATCTGCTCCTGGTTCGGGATGTCGCGGTATTTCCGCCACTGTTCACCCGGCAGCCAGGAAGGCAGATAGGGCGCCGGTGCGATGACGTGGACGCTGTTTCCCGAGCGCGCGGCGAAGTGGGCCATGCGCTGGTAGATGAAGACGCCGAGAATTGGCTGCGCGGCGTTGGGAAACAGGCTTGTATAGGTGAGGACCTTCACGCTCGCGCGCTCAGCTTGTCCGCACGATACCGGCGAAGTGGCGCATGTTCGGCGAGGTCGAGCTCCTCGAAGTCAGAGGTGTCTGTGCGGCGCGCCGTAAGGGATTCAGCAGACGGTGCCGGCCCGCTACGAAACCGTGAGTGTAGCATCCGAACCGGAATGTGAATCTCGAAAGTCGCGCCGCGTGCGGGAAAGATCATGTCGCGCCGCTGTGCGCGCTCCCGGGCGCGGCGAACGGTCCTGTCGCAGTTACTTTGCATCGCTCTGCTTGAGAGTGCGGACAAATTCGGCGGCAGCGAACGGCAGCCGCGCGCCGCGGCGGGTAATGAGATACAGGTGGCGCGGCAGACTGAGCTTGCGAACTTTCACTTCCGCCAGCAGGCCGCGATCGAGCTCGCCACCCACGCACATGCGCGGCACGATCGCGACGCCCATACCCATCTGCACGAATCGCTTGATGCTTTCAATCGTGGGAAGTTCGACCTGCATATTGAGCGGAGTGTGGTGGCGCGCAAAAAGCTCGATGACGCGGCGCCGGAAGGGAGATTCGACGATGTGTGCGATGAAGATTTCTTTCCCCAGCTCGGGGATGTCCACCACCCGGCGCTTTGCCAGCGGGTGCTTTGGCGGCACGACGAGCGTCAGCTCATCACGAAAGATTTCGGTGGCCTGGAGCTGCGGCTCGCGGGGGACAAAGGAAACGGCTCCAAGGTCGAGACGGTAGTTGAGCACTTCGTGCGGAATGTCGCGGGAATAGACGCGATGGACGCGCACCTGCACGCCGGGATGCTGCTCCCGGAACCGCGCCAGCGCCGGGATCAGCGCGTGGATGGAGCTTTCGTTGACGCCGAGAGAAAGCTCGCCGCGCTTCAGTCCTTCCAGATCCGCAAGGCCCTTGCCCACTTCGTCGCGGAGATTAAGGAGCCGCTCGGCGTATTCCCGGAGGAGCGTTCCGGCATCGGTCATGCGAATGGGACGCGAGCCGCGGACGAACAGCGGCTGGCCGATGGAGTCTTCGAGTTTGCGGATGGCCAGGCTGACGGCGGGCTGGGTGCGGAAGACCTTTTCCGCGGCCCGGGAGAAACTTCCCTCGCGCGCCACTGCCAGAAACATTTGCAATTCGCCGAAGTCCACGGGTTCGCCTCCTGTATTCGCCGGAATCTGAGTATAAGGGATAGTTATTAAAACTAGAACAAAGATAAATTTGACTGGTAGGGCTCCCTTTTGCGTTACTGGCAGGAGGGGGTCCCTATGGACGTCGTGCGCATATTTGACACTACGCTGCGGGACGGGGAGCAATCACCCGGATTCTCGATGAACACGGCGGAGAAGCTCCGCATGGCGCGGCAGCTCGCTGCCCTGGGCGTGGATATCATCGAGGCGGGATTTCCGATTGCCTCGCGCGGCGACCTGGAAGCGGTGTGCGCGGTGGCGAAGGAGATCCGCAACGTGCCGATTGCGGCGCTCGCGCGGGCGAAGCAGCAAGACGTGGATGCGGCGCTCGAAGCGCTCGAACCGGCAGCGGATGCGCGGCTGCACATTTTTCTAGCGACATCGGACCTGCATCTTCGCGCCAAGCTGAACATCACGCGCGAGCAGGCGCTCGAAGCGATCGTCGCGATGATCCGCTACGCCCGGCAGCGCGTCGGCGAAGTGGAGTTTTCCGCCGAGGATGCGGGCCGGACCGACATCGAATATTTGTGCCGGGTGTGCCGTGCGGCGGTGGATGCCGGGGCGACGGTGCTGAATCTGCCGGACACGGTGGGATACGCCGTGCCCGAGGAGTACGGGGAGATGTTCCGGCAGGTGCGGGAATACCTCGGCGATCCCGAGGGTGTGATGCTGAGCGCGCACTGCCACGACGATCTGGGGATGGCGGTGGCGAACTCGCTCGCCGCAGTGCGTGCGGGCGTGCGGCAGATCGAGTGTACGATCAACGGGATCGGCGAGCGCGCCGGAAACGCGGCGCTCGAGGAAGTGGCGGTGGCGCTGGCGGTGCGCAAGGAAAGCTTCGGCGTGACGACGAACCTGCACCTTGCGGAGCTGTACCGCACAAGCCGGCTGCTGACGGAGATTACCAGTACGCCGGTATCGCCGAATAAGGCGGTGGTCGGCGCGAACGCGTTCGCGCACGAGGCCGGCATCCACCAGGACGGCATCATCAAGAATCCGCTGACGTACGAGATCATTTCGCCTGAGATGGTGGGCGTGCCCGCGCGGCAGCTTGTGCTGGGAAAACATTCGGGCCGAAACGCGCTGCGAATGAACCTGCGCGAGCTGGGGTTCGAGCCGAACGATGCGGAGCTGGCGGAATGCTATCGCCGAGTGACGGCCCTGGCGGACCAGGCGAAGCAGGTGAAGGCGCGCGACCTGCTGTCAATCGCGCATGAAGTAATGCGCCGGCGGCCGGCGGAAATTTCCGCTGCAGCAACGCCGGCAGCCTGACGAGACCGCGGCGCCCTGGCGGATCGTCGAAAACAGTTTCGGACTACGGGAAGGAGTCCCGGGTAACGATGTTGAAGAAGACAATTGTGTTGCTGCCGGGAGACGGCATCGGCCCGGAGGTGACGCGCGCCGCGACCGCGATTCTGCGCGAATGCACTCACGAGTTTGGCCACCACTTTGACCTGCAAGAATACCCGCTGGGCGGCGCAGCGATTGATGCCAAGGGCGAGCCGCTGCCGGGCGAAACGCTCGAGGCGTGCCGGAACGCGGACGCCGTTCTGCTCGGCGCCGTGGGCGGGCCGAAATGGGATGCACAGCCGGTCGGCAAGCGACCGGAGCGCGGGCTGCTGGGATTGCGTCAGGGGCTTGGGCTCTACGTGAATGTCCGGCCGGTGCAGATGCGGGCGGCGCTGGCTCACCTCTCGCCCGTGAAGCGCGAACGGCTGGGCGAACTCGACCTCGAAATCGTGCGCGAACTTGCGGGGGGAATGTATTTTGGCGCGCGCGGCACGGAGCCGGGCAACGGCGGCGAGCGCGCGTTCGACACCGAATCGTATTCCACGCTGGAGATCGAGCGCATCGCGGCGTTCGCCTATGCGCGCGCGGAAGCCCGATCGAGGCGGCTCTGCTCCGTGGACAAGGCCAATGTTTTGGCAAGCTCGCAGCTCTGGCGCCGGACCGTGACCTCGATGAGCGAGCTCTATCCTTCGGTGCGGCTCGAGCACATGTATGTGGACAATGCCGCGATGCAACTAGTCCTGCGGCCGTCGCAGTTCGACGTGATCCTGACGTCGAACATGTTCGGCGACATCCTGAGCGACGAATCGGCCGCGTTGGTCGGCTCGATTGGGCTCCTGCCATCGGCCAGTTTCGGATTGGGGACGCCGCTCTTCGAGCCGATCCACGGCTCGGCGCCGCAAATCGCCGGCAGAGACGAGGCCAATCCGATCGGCGCGATTCTGAGCGTGACGATGATGTTGCGCGACACATTCGGTCTGGGGATCGAGGCGGACTGGGTCGAGCGCTCGCTCGATCGCGTGCTCGGCGCTGGCTACCGCACCACGGACCTTGCGGAACCGGGCGCGCGCGTCATCGGGACATCCGGCTTCGCAGAAGTCCTCCGCCAGGAGATGCAGCTAACCCTCGAACACGCCGAGCGCTACGGCTGGGGCGTGTAATCGCCGAGCCCGGTTTCTTCCGCTTGTCTCCTCCCGCGGCTCAGGCGAGAATGCGCGGGAATGATTTCCGCCCAAGCGCGCTGGCTGCGGCTTTTCCTTCTCGGCAGTAGCTTCTTCTATCCGCTCTATTGGACTTCGCAGTTTGTGGTCTTCACGCTCCCCGCTTTGTTGCGGGCCGTTCTTTTTCATCTCCCGCTCAATATGCTGGAGGTTTCGTTTCTTAGTTCCCATGCATCGGTGTCCGGCGAAACGATGGCAAGCGTGCGAGTGGAAGTGCTCGTTGTGGCCATCGTGTTTGCCGGGCTTGTGTACGCATTTCGCGGCTTTGAGTTCGTGGCCGGCGCGATGGGCATCGCACTGCTGGGCCAGGCCGCGCTGCTTCCGTTTCTCAGTGGAATCTTGCAAAGAGAGAGTGCAAGTTTCGCGGCAGTCCTCGGCGTTCTGGTGGCATTCGGGATTTTCTGCGCGGGCCTGCGGGGAATCCTGAAGCTGGTCGCGTCGCGGACGCTCTCGAGCCGCCTCGCCTCGATCGGAATGACCTTTGTCCTGCCCGAGGTGCTTTTCTGGCTCGCCTTGCGCTTGCGCTACCCCTTCTTCGATTGGAGATTTCTCGCGTTGATGCTTGGGCCGCTTGTACTGGCGGCAATAGTCACCTGCCTTCTGCCCTGGAAGCGCTTCGAGCAGTTGCCACAGGACAAGGCGCCGCCTCGTGCCACCGAGATCCTTGCGGGCGCGGTGCTTGCAATTCTTTTCGGGACCGGAATCGCACTGAGCAGCCGCGCGCTGGAACGCACGAGAGAGGCAGAATCTCGCGCAGTGCTGGAATCCCTGCCGGCCGTTCCGGCGAATGCCCCGTATCCGAAGGTGTTCTCCCAGCGAGGAGTCAACTTTACGGCGGAATATCCGGCCGTGTACGGCTCCGAAGGCGCGCGCGAGATGTTGCGGCGGCTTCCGGCGTACGGCATCAACGCGATTGCGCTTGTACCCTATGGGTTCGCCTCGGAGAAGGAGCCGCGCGTCCGCGGCTGGAACACGCGCTGGGAAAGCGACGACGGTGTGCGCCAGCTTGCGCGGGTCGCACATTCGCTTGGGATGAAGGTGTTGCTCAAGCCTCAGCTCTGGACGGGTCGCGGGAATCCGGGAGACATTTCATTTCCATCGGCGGAGCGGCGTGCGCAATGGTTTGCGCAATACGAGGTTTTTCTCGAGCACTACGCGCGGCTCGCCACGGAGATCCACGCCGACGTTTTCTGCATCGGCGTCGAACTGGAGAAGATGACGCAATACGAAGCCGAGTGGCGCTGGCTGATCGCGCGGGCGCGCGAACTCTATCCCGGGCCGCTGACCTACGCCGCAAATTCGGGAGCGGAATTCGAGCACATCAAGTTCTGGGACGCGCTGGACTTCATCGGCCTCGACGAATACTACCCGCTGCCGGACGATCTCTCGACCGACGGTGTGGTTGCGAAGATCGAAACCGTGCAGCGGAAATTTGCGCGGCCGGTGGTGTTCACCGAGGCAGGATTTGCGAGTCTGGCGGACACAAACCGGCAGCCGTGGGCGGAATCGGGTCATGCGATAGATACGGAACTGCAAGCCCGCTGCTATGAGGCCATCTCCAGCGCATTTTCCGGCAAGCCGTGGTTCGCCGGGATGTATTGGTGGAAGGTTGGCACCGACGGCGGCGGGGGCCCGAAGGATGGTTCGCATACGCCGTGGGGCAAGCCGGCGATGGGAGTTGTGCAGCGCTGGTACGCAAAGCCGGCAGGGTGACGCCGGCCGCGGCGCCTTGCGGGAACCCCCGCGAGAATGCTACTTTTTACGCTTCCGTTGAGTCGGGTGCGCTCTCCAGTCGAGGACTACAAGCACGTTTGGAAACGGCAGAAGGCTCGGAATCCGGACCAGGGCTCGCTTCGATCGGGTTTGAGACCGCATCACTTTTTCATGTCCGCAATTCACGATACACGGCGCACGACTGAAGAGCCGCCGGCAGCGGGTCGCGTGACTTATTGGCGGGTGGAAGGCAGTCTGCTCGAATTGGGCGCCCTCCGGCCGGTCGCGTATTTCACCTGGAACGCGCAGAGTTTCGCTGAGCGGTGGGCGCGGCGCGCGGGGATGGCGGCGATGGCGCTCGTGCGGCCGTTTGCGTATGCAGCCAGCCGACAATTCTCGACACGATTTCTCTACACGCTGCTGCGCGGGGTGAGCCGAGATCGCCTGGACCTGCTCGGCGAGGAGTATTTTCAATACGTTTTGAAGCCCCAGCTCCGCCGCGAAGCGGTCGAGCGCTTGACGGAAGCGGTTCGCGCGAACCAGCGGATCGTGCTTGTCAGCCAGGGGCTGGACCACGTGATCCGTCCGCTTGCACAGCACTTCGGCGCGGAGCGCATCCTCGCGAACCGGCTGGAATACCGCCAGGGCCGCGCCACGGGACGCTTGCTCGGGCCGGTGGTGCGGCCGCGCGGTCCGCTCGCGTGGCTTGCGAGTGGTTCGACCGATGGGCGCATCGCAAGAGAGAAATTGCTGCGCCAGCTCGGCTGGAGCGCCAAGCCTGAAACTCTCGATGCCGCCCAGCCGGCCGCGCGCGTCAACCCACCCGCAACGCGGGCGGTCGTCGTGTTTGGCGACACACCTCGCGTTCCGGAGCTCCGCGTGCGCCAGGCGCTCGCGGGAAAACATATTTTGCTGATCGGCGTGACCGGATTTATCGGGAAGGTCTGGCTCATCAATCTTCTCGAAGACATCCCGGACATTGGGAAAATCACACTGCTGATCCGGCGAAACCGGACAACCTCCGCGCAGCGGCGGTATGAAAAGATTGTCGAGGAGTCGCCCTGCTTCGATACGCTGCACGAGCGATACGGCCGTGGGCTCGGGGCCTATTTGAAGCGAAAGGTCGAAGTCGTCGAAGGCGACGTGAGCCAGCCGGGGCTGGGACTGGACGAAGCCACAGG
>JBGOWC010000211.1:0-4480 GCA_041478415.1 Terriglobia bacterium | reverse complement strand
GTTGACGTTGCCGGACAACGTGATCTGTTCCGGCAGCGTGATGACGAACTCGATCTCGCTGCCCACGTCAAACTCGGCATCGGTCAGAAAATAGAGGCCGCGGTAGCTGACGTCGCGCGTCTGTACTTTGAATTCGGGACTGTTAGCGTCGCGGGGGAGAATCCGCATTGGCAGGGACATTGTGAATCGCCGCGCCTCGCGGCGCTCCGAACCTATTGCCATCAGTCCCCCGGGAGAAGGAATTCGGGGGAAACCTAACACCGGTGTAACGAAACTGCAACGTCGAATTGAACCCAAAACGTACCAGTACGCCCCTGCAGACTCCATCCCTCCGTTGCCAGATAGGCTATGCAGAGCTAAGATTTCAACGAGCCCAGCCGGGATCGGGAGAAACTCGTGCACATGGAGCGTCGCCAGCATCACCGCGTGCGGCTGCACCTGCCGGTGCGATTCCGCTGGGTTACGCCGTTCGGGCAGCGCATCGAAGTGCGCGGCACCGAAGACGTTTCGCGCGGCGGCCTGCGGATGATCTCTTCCTGTTCCGCGTTCCCGGGCATGCACCTCTGGGTGACGTTTCCCTACGACGCTTCGCTTCCCGATGGCCAGCCGGAAATTCCGGCGCGCGTTATCCGCTCGGTTCCTGGCAAACCGGGCGAAGCCGCCGTCGCTGTGCACTTCGAAGCTCCAGCCTCGCCCGCGATTGCCCCGCGCAACGGCAAGCCGCACACCGCGGAACGCCGCGCCGGTCCGCGCCGGCGACTGGCCCTCCCCGTCCGCGTGAGGCTCGAGCACCTGCCCTGGTTCGAAGAAGCCATGACGCTGGACATCTCTGCCGATGGCCTGCGATTTCTGAGTACCCGCGAATACGAACCGGGCGCCTATCTTTTCCTTTCCTTTGATCCGGGCTCGGTCTCTCTCTGGCCTGCTGGCTATGAATATCGCACGCTCGTCGTGCGCACCCGGTCGCAGCCGGAGAGCAATGCGCTTGAAGTTTCCGTGTGCCGCATCGCGCTCGAAGCTGTCCGCGCTCCGCGGGAAGTCTTCCAGGTTCTCGCGCAGGCGCGCTAGACTGTCGGCTTCACGCACCCTTTGCCACCAGAAAACCACATGACCTCTCGGCGCCACGCTCGATCCCTGTTTCTCGATGGTCCGGCGGGCCGGCTGGAAGCGATTTTCTGGACTCCGGCGGGCGCCGCGCCGCCCCTTGCCGCACTTGTCTGCCATCCGCACCCGCTCTTCGGCGGCACGATGCACAACAAAGTTGTCTACCAGGCGGCGAAAACGCTCGGTGCTCTCGGCTTGCCCGTTCTGCGATTCAATTTTCGCGGCGCCGGCATGAGCGCGGGCGCGCACGACCGCGGCCGCGGCGAGCAGGACGACGTTCGCGCGGCCCTCGATTTTCTCGCCGGAGAATTTCCGGGCGTGCCGGTCTTGCTCGCTGGCTTTAGCTTCGGCTGCTTGATCGGTCTGCGCGTGGGTTGCGCGGACAAGCGTGTCGCGGAGCTCGTCGGTCTCGGCGCGCCCGTCAACGATTCCGATTTTTCCTATCTGCAAAATTGCGTGAAGCCGAAGCTGTTCCTGCACGGCGGCGAGGACCAGTTCGGCGCGCGCGACCTGCTCGAAGGCATGGTCGCTTCACTTCCCGGTGAGAACCACGTGGAGATCATCGAAGGCGCGGATCATTTTTTTGCCGGCAAGCTCGGCCAGATGGGCGCCGCACTCTCTTCCTGGCTCACTTCCCGCCACCCGCAACTCACTAGGTAGCGCCCGCCTTCAGGCGGGCATCTTCGAGCCGTTTCCCGGATTTGAAAAATGGCCGGCCCAAGTGGCAGTGTGAAAAATTACGCGCTTTGCCCGCGCTGGAAGAGTTTTCCGAATTCGTCGGCCGTTGCCGGCGGCACTCGCGCGAGCAGCGCGTTTGCCCGCACGTGCTCGGCGCGCGACATTCCGACCAGCGCCGTCGTAATTCCCGGCGACGACCGCGCAAACTGCAGCGCGCACTCCGCGTCACTCTTTAGGCCGAACGCTTCTCCGACATACGGCGGCAGATTTCGCGCCACCTGTCCCTGCAGAAGCGACGCGCTGGCGATGAGCGTGATTCCTAGCGCCTCCGCCGCTTCGGCCATCGTCAGCTTCTTCCCTTCGACTGTCTGATTGCCGAGCGTCAGCGCCTCGGTCATTGCCAGGTTGAATGGAAGTTGCACGAAGCGAAAGCGATGCGCGTCGCCGCCGATTTCCCGCGCGATCGCAACGATTTCGCCGAGCTGCATCGCGTCGCGCGCTTCCGCCGCCTGGCGGAGGCCATTCCAGGTCGCCATTCCGTAATATTGGATCTTCCCCGCGGCCGCGGCCGATTCAAGGAATTCGATCGCCGCGCGCATCCGCGTCAAAAATTCTTCACGCGAGACTTCCGCAAGCTGTGTCTCCGGATTGTGCAGGTAATAGACGTCCGCGCAGGCAACGCCGAGATTTTGCAGGCTGCGCCCCAGCTGGTCTTCGAGAAAGCGCGGCGACATGCAGTGGCATCCCGCCGCAATCTCGTTCGCGCGCATTACGCCCTTTTGGATGTACTCCCGGAAAAAATATTCGTTTGGATCGGCCGGGACGCTGCCGTCGGGCGTAAGGTAGCCGCCCTTCGTGCACAGCACCAGCTCTTCGCGGCCAAATCCTTTTTTCGCAAGTTCTTCGAGTGCCGCGCGGATGCTCCGCTCGCTTCTCTGGAAGCGATAGTTGATCGCCGTGTCGAGTACGTTGATTCCACTCTCGACGGCTGTCGCTGCCGCGGCCGCGTAGGCCTCATCCGTTTGTGCGTCCGGTTGGCCGAGATAAGTTCCGATTCCGATCGAAGAGAGCGTCAGTCCTCCCGTCGCCGCGGGCGTTTGCCGGAAAAACCCTCCGCTGGCGACACCGTCGAAGCGAGCGGCGAATCGCCGCGTTCCATCTGGAGTAGCGCAAGTGTTCATGAAAAAAGAATCCGCAATCGTGTGTTTTCGAACAGCCTGGCAGTATAACAGGCCGCCAACGATAGCGGCTCCCGCGAAATCTCCCTCGCTGCTGCGGACATGTGGGATTTCCACCGCGGACACATCCGAAATCGGCGGACCGATGCCCCGCTGCCTTCTTCCGCTACCATGAATGAGTGAGTGATAGCAGACTTCTTCCCCATGCGGACTCTGCCGCGCGCCGGCGCTCGATCTGCATTGGCCTCCTGCTTCTGCTGGCGTTTGTGCTCTGCGCCAATACACTTCTCAACGGATTCGTCTACGACGATAACGAGCAGCTCTTACAAAATCCCTACGTTCACAGCTTTCGCTTCATCGGAAAGGTTTTCACTACGAACGTCTGGTCGTTCCAGGGCGAACAAGGATCCAGCAACTACTACCGTCCGCTGATGACCCTCGGCTACCTCCTCTCTTATCAGGTGTTCGGCGATTTTCCTTACGGCTATCACCTCATCAATATTTTCCTTCATCTCGCGATCGTCTGGCTCGTTTTCGCCGTCGCCTCCGAGATGTTCGCCGGCGAAGCTATCGCTCTCTTGGCGGGCGCGCTCTTCGCGCTTCATCCCATCCACACCGAATCGGTCGCCTGGATCGCCGGCGTCACGGATCTTGAATTGGCGTTCTTTTATTTGCTCGCGTTCCTGCTTTTCCTGCGCCTCGGCAATGATGCTCCCGGAAAAACCGCATGGCTCCGCACGGGCATGCTCGCCAGTTTTCTCCTGGCTCTGCTCTCGAAGGAACAAGCGATGACGCTTCCAATTGTCGCCGCGGCTTACGAGCATTTTTTCCGCGCCGACCATCTTTGGACGACTTGGCGAACCAAGCTTTCCCGCTACGCCGGATTCTGGATTGTCGGCGCGGTGTATCTTCTGTTTCGTGCAACGCTTCTCGGCGGCGTCGCCATGGTCCTGCAGCATCCTGACGTGACCTGGCCGCAGGCGTTTCTCTCCGCCCTGTCGTTGGCCGGCGCGTATATTGGAAAACTTTTCTATCCCTGGCCGCTCTCGCCCTTTTATCCCTTTCACAAGAGCGCGACGCTCGCCGATCCCCGTGTCCTCGCGGGTGCCGCCGTTCTGTTCGTCGCTGTGTCGCTTTTCGTTCTCCTCTGGAAAAAGTCGCGCGCGCACGCTTTCGCGCTGCTCTGGATTTTCCTTACGCTCGGCCCCGTCCTGAACCCCCGCTGGATGGCCGCGAGCGTATTTGCCGAGCGTTATTTGTATCTCCCTTCGGTTGGCTTTTGCTGGCTCGTGGCCGCGGCAATTGTCGCGTTGTGGCGTTTGGGTGGCGCCGGGCTGCGCTTCCGGCGCGCCGTGCTGGCGGTCACATGCGTCATCGTGGTTCTCGTTGCCGCCGGCGTCATCATCACGCGCAACCGCGAATGGCGGGATGACAGAACGCTCTTCACACGAACACTCGCCGTTCATCCGGACGCTTCTTACATTCGCACCGATTTGGGCACGCTCGATTGGAGAGGCGGG
>JBGOWC010000356.1:0-2599 GCA_041478415.1 Terriglobia bacterium | reverse complement strand
GGTCGCGGCGGAGAAGCAGGCCCGATTCTTGTTTCTTGCGCGCGGCGGAAGCCGCGGGACGCGGCAACTGGCGCAACCTGCGGCGCGAGAGCTTCCCTCCGTTTGCGGGCGCGCCCATCTCCCCGATTTGATTCAAGAACGCATTCATCTCTTCGGCGGATAGCACGGAGGGAATGCGCTTCGGCAACTTTGGCGTGGCCACGAGCCGGGCAGGGTTTTCAGCGATTCTGCCCTCGCGCACGCAATACTTGAAAAAGGAACGAAGCGCGGCAAGTTTTCTCGAGATCGAGCTTTTTTCGAGCCGTTGGTCGTGCAGATACGAGATGTATTCGCGAATGATGTGATGCGTGACGTTTGTGAGCGCTGCGGCTCTCGTTCCCGGCGGCGAGAGATAGGAAAGAAACTGTTCCAGGTCGGTGCCGTAGTTGAGGATCGTGTGCGGCGAGGAATTTCGCACCGACCTCAAGTACTCAAGAAATTTTTCAATTGCCGCTTTCATTGGACTCCGGTGCCTCGCTGAAAAGCAGTTCATTATAGGCACGCTTCGCGCGCCGGAGCGGTAGAAACGTTCGTTTCATTGCGGGGGTGAGATCAGGGCTTGGCGCCGACGGAGACCGCGACCTCTTCGGGCTGCGCCTCGGAAACTTCAATCTCCCAGTCGCAGCCTTCCTTGATGCAGGCGCGCAGCGTGCCGAGCTTGGTGCGCTTTTCGACGATGAAGTCCGCGCCGCATTTGGGGCACGGCTCCGCAATCGGCATGTGCGGCGTGGTGAAATCGCAGTCGGGGTAGCGCGAGCAGCCGTAGAAGCTGCGCATGCGGCCGCCGCGGCCCTTGCCGCTGCTGCCGCGGCGGCAAAATTCGCCCGTCCCGCACTTCGGACACTTTATGCCCATGGTGATCGGCCGCGTGTACTTGCACTTCGGATAGGCCGAGCAGCCGATGAATTCTCCGAAGCGGCCGTGCTTTTTCACGAGGCCGGTGGCGCAGTCGGGGCACTTTTCGTCGAGTGGCTCATCGGGCTGGCGCGCCTTGCGGGTCCCGGCGACGAGGCGCCGCGTCGTCTTGCAGTCGGGGTAGCCCGTGCAGGCAAGGAACGCTCCCCAGCGCCCGCGCTTGATGGCCATCTCTTTGCCGCAGTTCTCGCAGTATTGAACAGTGTTTTCGCTCTCGACCTCTTCGCCCGGCAGCTCGGGGGCAAGGTCCTTGATGAAATCACACTCCGGATAGCGCGAACAGCCGAGGAAGAAGCCGTGGCGGCTGATGCGCTCGAGCAACTCGCCCTGGCCGCACTTCTCGCATTTCTGCCCGGTGGGAATTCCCGCCTTGTAAGACTGCATCTCGCCATGCGCTTTATCGAGGTCCTCGACGAAGCGATCCCAGAAATCCTGGACGGACTTGCGCCACGGCAGCTTGCCTTCCTCAATCTCATCGAGCTCTTCTTCGAGGCGCGCGGTAAAGGTGACGTCGAAGATGTCCTCGAAGCTTTTGACGAGAAGCACGCTGACTTTTTCACCGAGCATCGTGGGCGTGAAGCGGCCCTGATCCTTGTTCACGTACTCGCGTTCGACGATGGTCGAGATGATGGACGCGTACGTCGAGGGGCGGCCGATGCCCTTCTCTTCGAGCTCCTTGACGAGCGTCGCTTCGGTGTAGCGCGGCGGCGGCTCGGTGAAGTGCTGGTCCGGGCGAATCTGTTCGACCCGGAGCGGCTGGCCTTCGCTCACCTGCGGCAGGGCGCGGCCCGCGCCCTCGTCGTCCTTCTCGTCGTCCTCGCGATCGGCGCTGGATTCCGGCATCTGGTACACGCGCAGGTAACCGTCAAATTTCTGCACGGAGCCCGTGGCGCGGAAGGTGTAATCGCCCGCGGAAATATCAATCGTCGTCTGGTCAAACACCGCGGGGAGCATCTGCGAAGCGACGAAGCGCTGCCAGATCAACTGGTAGAGCTTGAAGACATCGTCCGGGAGAAACGCGCGAACGTCCTCGGGCGTGCGCGTCACATCGGTCGGGCGAACGGCCTCGTGGGCTTCCTGGGCGTCTTTCTTGGATTTGTAGAAATTGGGCTTCTCGGGGAGATAGCTCTGCCCGAAGCGCTCGGGAATAAAATCGCGGACCTGCGCGAGTGCATCATTCGAAACGCGCACGGAATCCGTGCGCATATACGTGATGAGCGCGATCGAACCTTCCTGACCGAGCTCGACGCCTTCATAAAGCCGCTGCGCGAGGGCCATGGTGCGCTTGGCGGTGTAGCGCAGGCGGTTGTAGGAAGCCTGCTGGAGCTTGGAAGTCGTGAACGGCGGCGGTGGGTTGCGCTTCTTTTCCCTCTGCGTGACCGAAACAACCTGCCACTTCGCCTTCTGGACGGCGGCGACAATCTGCTCCGCCTCCGTCTGATTGGGCACCTCGATGTCTTCGCCCTTGTACTTCGCGAGCTTGGCCTCGAAGAACGGCGGCTGTCCGGCATCGAGCATTGCGTGGATGGTCCAATACTCCCGCGGCACAAAGGCGCGAATTTCGAGCTCGCGCTCAACGATCAGCCGCAGGGCGACGGTCTGCACGCGGCCGGCGGAGAGCCCCCGGCGGACTTTGTCCCACAGG
>JBGOWC010000032.1:0-10532 GCA_041478415.1 Terriglobia bacterium | reverse complement strand
GCGCACTTTCTTTCCGTCGCGGTAAGCTGGGCCGAAGCAATCGGCGCCGGCGCTGTTTACATCGGCGCGGTCGCGGAGGACAGCTCCGGCTATCCGGACTGCCGGCCCGAATACTATCGCGCTTTTCAAGAGCTGGTGCGCCAGGGAACGCGACCGGAAACGCAAATCGAGATCGTCACGCCGGTCATCGCCATGAAGAAACGGGAGATCGTCCGGCGGGGCATCGAACTGAAGGCTCCGCTGCATCTAACTTGGTCGTGCTACCAGAACGAAGCCGCGGCGTGCGGCGCCTGCGACAGTTGCTTGCTGCGGCTGCGCGCGTTCACGCAAGAAGGGGTGCCGGACCCGATCTTCTACCGGAGAACGTTCGTTGCCAAGCCCTGAGATTGGAATTTCACTGCAAAAGTGGATAATAGGAATCCCCGGGGCAGCTAGGCAGGGGTTTTTCGCCACAAAGGAGAATTTAGTATGAAGCGCATTGGGAATCATGGGATCGGGGCCGCGTTTCTGGTCATGGCTCTGTTGTGCATGCTGGCGCCGCGCGCCGCAGCGCAGAATGACGGAACGATTCGCGGGCAGATCTTCGACGTGAACGGAAAGCCGTGGCCGGAGATGGGGATTCGGGCCGTGAGCGACCAGGGCGGGAAGAGCGAGACAAAGACCGACGCGGATGGAAAGTTCGTCATCCACAATCTGAAACCCGGTATCTACACCATGAATATCCTGCTCCCGAACCAAGAGCCATTTCAAGGGCAAGTCCGTGTCCAGGGCGGCCAGGACGCGCCTTTCAACATTAATTTCAAGGACGTGGTGGCCAAGCAGGGAGCTGAGTACGCGGAAGCGGCCAAGAAACAAGTCGAAGAAAAACAGAAATTTGAAGGCATGAAGGAGCACTTCAAGAACGGAAATGATCTCCTGGACCAATTGCGCCAGGTTAAGAACGATCTGGGGAAGGCGACGGCCGACCAGCGCGACGCCCTGAAGCAAAAACTCAGCGGCCTTTCCGGGCAGGCTGTGGGCGAATTTCTGGCGGCGCAGAAGGCGGCCGGAGAGAAAGACGCGAACCAGCATCTGCTCTGGGCGAAGCTCGGCGAATCGTACGACCTCGCGGGCCGCAACGACGAAGCCATTGATGCTTACAAGCAGGCCATCGCGGCCAAGCCCGAATCCGCCGGCTACTACAACAACCTCGGCAATGTCCTGGCTCGCGCGGGGAAAGTGGACGACGCGCACGCTGCCTACCTCAAGAGCGTCGAACTGGACCCTGCCAATGCCGCCACCGCATGGCGGAATTTCGGGATCGTCCTCTACAACAATGGCCGGATGAAAGAGGCTGTCGATCCCCTGAAGAAGGCTTCCGAAATCGAGCCGAAAAACGCGCAGACGTGGTATCTCCTCGGAGCGGCGCTGGTCGGCTCGATGGAGTACAAGCAGGTCGGCGATAAATTGGAAGTCAAAGTTCCAGAGGGCACGGTGGCGGCCTACGAAAAAGCGCTCGAGCTCGATCCCAATGGTCCCTACGGCACGCAAGCGAAGCAGGGGCTCGAGGCCCTGCAACAGATGGCCCCCGGAATTCAAACCAAGGTCAATACCAGGAAGAAAAAGTCCTGAACCAGAGCGATCGCTGATCACCACCGGCCGGCCCTTTTTCTCGGGGATCGGCTAACCGTGGGTGAGCGTGCCGGTGATCTTTGTCCGGCGCAGCGCCCAGCCGAACGTGGCCATCGAAGCGGGGAGCAGCACGGCAGCGAAGGCGAGCAGCGCGCCCAGCGGCTGAAGGAGTTTGCTGAAGTGCGCCCCGGCGAGCAGCGCATCGCGCATCGCGTCCAGCGCGTAGGTAACCGGGTTCAGCTTTGCGACAAACTGCAGCCACGGCGGCAGAATGCTTACTGGGAAGAGCATTCCGCCGACGACGCTTGATACGCCGAGCACCAGCCATTTCGCCGGGTTGCCGCGCTTGAAGAGGAGCAGGTAACTTGCCGAAAAAATTCCCAGCCCGGAAAAGGCCAGCATCGTAGCTACGAGCACGGCGGCCACCGCGCCCCAATTTGCCGCGCCGAGTGGAAAGCCGAACAGGGCGGCTCCCCAACCGAGATAAACGGCGACGCGCAGTGTTGTCGAGACGAAGGGATAGATGGCCGACCCGGCCAGGATCACCGGCAGGGAAGTCTGGGTGACGAGCAGAGGCTCGAGCGTCCCGGCCGCGCGGGCTTCATCCAGGCTGCGGTCAAACGTGTCCAGCGCCACGCTGAGATAATCGAAAAATGCAAACCCGACCAGCGCGAACGCAAAATAACTTCCCCCCTGCGGCAGCTCGCGCGTGAGCGCCGGGCTGTCCACGAATCGCGCGACGTAATAAAACATTGCCGCGCCGAACAGGGCCTCAAACATTTCGAGCACGAAGGGAGCGCGATAGGTGCGCGCGATCGCCAGATCCCGCCAGAAAAACAGCCACAGCTCGCGTGCGAGCCGCCCCATCACGGCTCCGCCTTCTCGGACTCGGCGTCGTCGCCGTGACGCCGCCCGGTCAGGCGAAACAGGGCTTCTTCCAGCGTGGCGGCTCCCGCGCGCGCGCAGACCGCGGCGACCTTATCCAGAGCGAGAATCCTTCCGCGGTCGAGAATCGCCACGCGATCGGCGAGCTGCTCGACTTCGGCGAGAGCATGCGAGGCGAAGAGCAGCGTCGTTCCCCCGCGCTCGACGACTTCCCGGCGAAGATGCCGGCGGAATTCAGCGGCCGCGACGGCGTCCAGGCTGCGCGTCGGTTCATCGAGCAGGAGGACGCGCGGGGAGTGGAGAAGCGCGCGGGCCAGGCTGAGCCGCTGCACATTGCCGGAGGAGAGAGTGCGCACCTGTCGGTTGAGCTCCGCAGGAATCCCCAGGTGCTTGCCGAGCCGGGTGACGCGCCGGTCGATTTCCGCCCCGGCGAGATGATTGAGCCTTCCGAAAAACTGCAGATTCTCGCGGCCGGTCAGCCGCGAGTAAAAGCCCAGATCGCTGCCCGCGTGATAGCCGAGCAAACGGCGGACGTCGCGGGGCGCAAGTACGGCGTCGTGACCGCCGACGCGCGCGTAACCCCGAGTCGGGATCAGCAATGTCGCGAGAATTCGGAGGAGCGTGGATTTTCCCGCGCCGTTTGCGCCCACCAGCGCAAGCGCCTCGCCTTCGCGCACCTCGAATGAGACGCCGGCCAGCGCCACGGCCGTGGGCCGCACGAACGGCTGAAGAAACTCCCGCCAGCCGCTGCGCGTGGCCGGGAACAGTTTTTCAAGAGACTCGACGGCGATCGCGGGTTCCTGCACCAGCGAATTTATATCCTGTCTCCTTGCCGAACACAATCGGCTGCGTCAGGATCGCGCGGGCTCCGATGGTAGAGCGCGGAAAACCTCGGTACACTAGGGGGCCATGTTTCTCTCCGGTTCGATTGCGTGGATGACGCAGGGGGGCCGCCCGTGTCGGTGAAGTTCTCGGACCGTGTTGCACCGCCGCAACACGTCCTGGTTCGTTATCTCGATGCGGAGTCCGTCCTGCTCAATATCGAGACGGAGCACTACTTTGGACTCGATGAAACCGGCACGAGGATGTGGCGCCTGCTTACCGCCACGCCGACGATTGACGCAGCCTTCGAACAGTTGCTCGGTGAGTACGATGTTGAGCCCGGCCTTTTGCGCTCGAATCTCGTCGAGCTGCTCGATCGCCTGATCGCGAACGGACTTCTCCATGTCCATCCCTGTGACGTGGAATCATCTCCGGCGGTTTAGCGCGCTCACCGGCCGGGAGCAGCGCTTGTTCCTGCGCTCCGCCTTCCTCCTCCCTCTGCTTTCGATCATCCTGCGGCGATCCGGATTTCGGCGAACACAGGAACGGCTGAAGCTTTGGCTGCCGGTAGAGACCGGAGGGATCCGTCCGGTGCAGGGCACGGCCGAAACAACGATTGCCATGACCGTTCGCATGGTGCGCGCCGCCGTCAAGCACGGCCCCGCCCGCGCAACCTGCCTGGAAGAATCACTGGCGCTCTGGTGGCTGCTCGGCCGGCAGGGAGTTCCGGCGCAACTCCGTATCGGCATCCGGAAAGAAACGGGAAAGTTTGAGGCCCATGCCTGGGTCGAGTGTGCCGGCGCAACGCTGAACGATCCCGAGGGTCTGCATTTTCACTACACCGCATTTGATGAATCGTTTCCGCTCGATAGTACAGAGGTGCCGTGAGCGGAATTGCCGGAATCATTTCGACGGACGCCGCCCCGGCGGACACGAAGTTGCTTGAGCGCATGGCCGGTGCGCTGGCGTTCCGCGGCCCCGACGCGTGTCACATCCGCGTCCTGCCGGGAGCAGGTTTCTGCTTCACGCTGCTGCGCACGGGTCCGGCGCCGCAGGCGTCCGTGCAGCCGCAGACCATCGACGATCGCCTCTGGCTCCTTGCGGATGTCCGCCTCGACGGCCGAAAGGAGCTGAAGCATCGGCTCGAAGCGAAGAACTGCGTGTTCCAGGAAGAGCCGACCGATGAGAGGCTCATTCTCGCCGCGTGGCACGCGTGGGGCGAGGAGTGTCTGGATTTTCTGCGCGGAGATTTTTGTTTTGCCGTGTGGGACAGCGTCTCGCGCACACTTTCGTGTGTGCGCGACCCGATGGGCGCGCGGCCCTTCTACTACGCGCAGGCGGGCAGGAGCTTTATTTTCAGCAATACGCTCGCTGTCGTCCGGCTTTCTCTCGATGTCAGCGACACGCTCGACCCCCGCGCCGTCGGGGATTTTCTCCTCGAGGCCTGGTGCCCCGATCCGGACCGTACTATTTTCCGTGATATCCGCCGCCTTCCCGCCGGTCATGTGCTGAGCTTTGCCGGAGGCGAACTTCGGATTCGGAAGTATGCGCAGCTTCCCATCGAAGAGCCGGTCCGATGGAAGAAGCCGCAAGAGTGCGTCGAAGCCTTCCGCGAGCTGCTCGAACACGCGGTGCGGGATCGCTTGCCGATGGATTCCACCGCGATCCTTTTGAGTGGCGGACTCGATTCGAGCGCGGTCGCTGCACATGCGAGCGATATCGCGCGGCGCGAAAACACCGGATGCGCCCTGCGCGCATTTACAGTGGATTACCGCCCGCTCTTTGACGATCCGGAGGGACGCGCTGCCTCGCGCACGGCGAAGCATCTTCGGATTCCAATCGAGCTGCACCCGGGTGGGAGCTCTGTGCCGTACGCGCGCTCGGAGGACCCGGAGTTGCGCACGCCGGAGCCATGCCACGAGCCGTTTCTCGCTTTGCAGGCCGACCAGCTTCGGCAAATCGCGGCCCACACGCGCGTCGCTCTCTCCGGCGATGGCGGGGACTCCATTCTGACCGGTCAGGCTTGGCCGTATCTCCTCTATCTCGCCAAGCGCGCTCGGTTCGGCGAAATCTTTGCGTCGTTCGGCGGCTATGTATTCCGGCACGGCCGTGTTCCTCCGCTGCGCGGCGGATTTCGCGCGGGGTTTCAGCGGTGGCTAGGGCGTCGCGATGATGGGGCGGCGGACTATCCCGCGTGGCTCAACCCTGCGTTTGAAAAAAAATACAATCTCCGTGACCGCTGGCGCGAGCTCCGCGAACCGCCGAAGCTGCTCCATCCCGTTCATCCGCTTGCGTACGCAGGCCTGACGAGCCCGTACTGGCCGAGCTTGCTGGAAGGAGAAGACGCGGGCTGGACTCGCGTTCCAGTGGAGACGCGCGCGCCGCTGCTCGACTGGCGCATCCTGACGTTTCTCTTTCGCGTCCCGCCGGTACCGTGGTGCGTCGAAAAGCATCTTCTTCGGTGCGCCACGGAAGGACTCTTGCCGGACGAAGTGCGGCTCCGGCCGAAGACGCCGCTCCTTGAGGACCCGCTGGCTCTGCACGCCATGGCCGGCAATTTGCCCGTCACTCCGCCGGCCGCCGTCGGAATTGAAGAATATGTGAACTGGCCGCGCGTACAGGCTGCTCTTGCCGCAGACGGCCCGCTGGACATCTGGCGGGATTTGCAGCCGATCTCGCTCAACTACTGGTTGAAAAGCGTTGAAAAGCCGCGCGGCTTTGAGTAGAGTCAGTGGAGAGGGACGCGAATGAAACCCGGGTCCTCCGAAGCGCCCAAGAAACCCTATCAAACGCCGAAGTTCTTCGCGTACGGCGACTTGACCGAAATGACGCTGGCCATGGGGAACATGGGCAAACTTGACGGCGGCGCGATGATGGGCATGAGACGCACGGGGGGCTGATCTTTCCGCCCATTTCCCTTTCGAGTAGCCGCAGAGTGCTGGATCGGATCGCGTGAGCTTTTCCTACCTTGTTTACGGTCTGAAACTCGCTTCTGATCTTTCGATCCCCGGACTGCTGGAAATACCGCACAACGATCCTGATGTCACGCTCGTGCTCGGCTCCACGCCCGACTGGCTCTTGCGTGCAAATGCCCTGCCTGCGGTCGAGCTGCTCACACGACCCAGCGAGGACGAAGTTGGTGAGCCTGCCTTCGTGCTCTCCGCGCTGGGCGATGCCGAGTTTTTCCGCCTGCAATACTCGGATGGGACGAGCTTCATCCTGGACCGCAGCGGAACGCGGCTGTGGGGAACCTATTCCCGGCCGATGGTGTTCGATGATTTGGTGACCTACCTGCTAGGCCCGGTCCTGGGTTTTGTGCTGCGCAGGCGCGGTGTGCTTGCATTGCATGCGAGCAGCTTCGCCGTGGACGGCCACGCCGTCGTTCTCTCCGGTGCAAGTGAAGCCGGCAAGTCAACTACGGCAGCGGCGCTGGCGCTGCGCGGCGAGATGATTCTCTGCGAAGACATCTGCCCGGTCGCGGAGGAGCGCGGAGGGAACTTCGTCGAGCCCGGTTACCCGCGCGTGTGCCTCTGGCCCGACTCGGTGGAAATGCTTCCCGGGGCGCCGGAAGCTTATCCGCGGCTGACGCCCAACTGGGAGAAACGATACCTTCCGCTCGACGGCGCGCGCTCGGGATTTGCCGCCAAGCGGCTACCGCTCGGGGCGATCTATCTTTTCGGGCCGCGCGTGGCGGATGTGGACGCGCCGCGGATCGAGCCGCTCACTCCGCGAATGGCTTTGCTCGACCTGGTGCAGAATACCTACATGAATTTCGTGCTGGACAGGGAGCAGCGCGCGGCGGAATTCGATGCGCTGTCGCGGATGGTCCTGCGCGTGCCGGCGCGGCGCATCGTTCCGCACGAAGACCCGTCGCGGCTCGGCGAGCTCTGCGACTTGCTGCGAAAAGATGCGGGCCGGCTTCTCGCATTGGAACCCGCGGCGTCCGCAGCCCGCAATGGATAGAAATGTACACGCTCGATGAATACGGAGACATGATCGCGGACGGACCGCGCTTTACCGCCTACGCGGATGCGATCGCACGCGTTGTCCAGCCCGGCGATTCGGTTGTGGACATCGGCTGCGGGCCCGGAACGTTCGCGCTTCTGGCGTGTCGCGCCGGCGCGCGGCGCGTTTATGCCATCGAGCCGGGGGAAATTCGTTCCGCGGCGCGGCAAGTGGCGGTGGCGAACGGATTTGAAGACCGAATCGTCTTCTACGCTGAGGATTCTCGGCAAATCGAGCTTCCGGAGCGCGTGCGCGTTATCCTCTCCGACCTGCGCGGCACGATACCATTCTTCAGCAGTGCGATTGCCTCGTTCGAGGACGCCCGCAAGCGCTTTCTCGCCCCGGGCGGCGTTGTAATCCCGCAGAAAGACACCCTCTACGCCGCCATCGTGGAAGACCAGGCCGCGCATGCGAGAATCACCACACCGTGGGGCCGCGACGTACGCGGGATCGACTTTTCCAGCGTGCGCGAGTTGCTCAACAACGCGATTCTGAAGATGCATTGCAAGCGCGAGCAGCTTTTGACCGAGCCCCAGAGCTGGTGTGTGCTGGACTATGCTTCCGGCGCAAGCCCTCGCGCATCGGGAGAGATGAAATTTCACGCCGCGCGTCCCGGCGTTGCGCATGGGATTTGCCTGTGGTTTGAAGCGCAGTTGTGGGAAGAGTTGGGGTATTCGGCCGCACCGGGCCACGAAGAGAGCGTATATGGACAGGTGTTCCTCCCGTGGCCCGCTCCGGTTTCTCTGGCGGAGCGCCAGGCGATTTCCGTCGAGCTGCACGTGGATCCCGTGGGAGAAGACTACATCTGGAGATGGAGCACGGTAATTTCTCCGCAAGGCGCAGGCGAAGAAACGAGATTTGTGCAATCCACATTCTACGGCACCACATTCATGCCGGACGCCCTGCGACGCCGCACCCTGGACTATGTTCCGCGGCTCTCTGAAATGGGTGAAGCGGACCGCTGGCTTCTCGAGGCCATCGACGGCGAACGGTCCATGGAAGAGATTGGCCGAGCTGGCGCCGCTCGTTTCCCGCGCCATTTCGCAAATTTTGAGGACGCCTTGCGGCGCGTAACCGCGCTGGCCGAAAAATACGCCCGTTAGAAGGGAAGGAGCAGTCGTTCAGGCTCCTTCGCGGTCGTTGGCAGAAATCTTTCCCACTCGATATGGCGGCAAGCACACTGATGCAACGCTCGGGGGAATGGGAGCTGCTCTGCAAGTGCGCAGCGCCGGAACCGGATGCCGCGCGCCTCGCTGAAATTCTGCGGCGGCCGCTCGATTGGCAGGCAGTCCTCGCGCTCGCGCAGGAGCACGGTGTTCTGCCGCTCCTCCGCCGGGCTCTGATACACAGCGGACAGATGGGCGCGGCACCCGCTGAAGTCCGGCAGAGTCTCGACGAATCGCGGCGCGCGCATTCCTTCTTCACGCTGACAATGACGGCCGAGCTCTTCCGTCTATCCGACCGCTTCTCAGCGGCGGGTATCGATGCCGTCGTCGTCAAAGGCCCCGTCCTCGCGGCGCAGGCCTTTGGTGATCCGACTCTCCGGCAATTCTCCGATCTCGACCTGCTGGTGCGCCACCGCGACGTCCTGCGCGCGGCGCAGGTGATGCAGGACGCCGGTTTCGCTGCGGAGATTTCGCTCGGCGCGGCGGCGGTAGGGAAGATCCCTGGGCAGTTCTTGTTTACTCGGGCCGCCTCCCACGCGATTGTGGAGCTCCATACCGAGCGCACCCTGCGTTACTTTCCACGCCCGCTCCCTCTGGAACTATTCTTCGCGCGGCGCGCACCGGTGCCTCTCGATGGACGCATGGTGCCGGCGCTGTCGTCCGAAGACACGCTGGTTTTCATCTGCGTCCACGGCTCGAAACATTTCTGGGAACGGCTGATGTGGATTGCCGACGTTGCGGCGCTGGTCACG
The DNA here is from genome assembly GCA_041478415.1 of Terriglobia bacterium. Classification (GTDB taxonomy): domain Bacteria; phylum Acidobacteriota; class Terriglobia; order Acidiferrales; family UBA7541; genus Acidiferrum. The sequence continues at coordinate 1,291 of JBGOWC010000032.1, read as the reverse complement.
CGACACTCCGCCCTAGACTGGCCGCAGGCGTTTGCTGTGGCGCGCGAGACGGGCACCACTCGGATGGTGCATCTCGGCTTACTCCTGGCGACGGACGTGTTCGCGATCCATCTGCCCAAGGCCGTGCTGGCTGAAGTGCGCGCGGATACCACCGCAGCCCGCCTTGCCGGGGAAATCCTTAAGGCGCTTCCCGCCGGTGAAAATGCATCCGGAGGAGCGCTGCGGCGGGCAATCGGTCGCATGCAAATGTGCGGTGGGGTCGCGCGGAGTACGGGGTATCTCCTGCGGCTGGCCTTCGCCCCAACCGAGGAGGATTGGGGACCGGACGGCAGATCACAGAAGCGGGGCTGGATGGAGTCTCTACGGCGACCTCTGCGTCTCGCGCGGAAATACAGAAACAGCACTCAGGCACAGTCTTCTGCCTCATCGAACCCCATCGCAAAGCCAACGGATCCGACCGCGGAAAGAAAAAAGGCCCGGGCCTGAGCCCGGGCCTCATCCCTCAGCAGCATGAATTTAGATATGCGTGCGTTGAGCGAGCTTGTGAGCCTTCGGCGTCGCGGGCGGCCCGATGATCACGTCCAGTGACATCTCGCTACGGTTTCGCAGAACGCCGAGCTTGATGGTCTTTTGATCACGCTGATCCGCCATCTTCTCTCGGAGATCGCCGACAGTCCGGATGCGGCTGCCGTTGAATTTGATGAGGACATCGCCCGCCTTGACGCCAGCTTTCTCCGCGGCCGAGCCGTTATTCACGCCGCGCACGAGAATTCCTTCTCCATCCGGCGCGCCGAAGTAGGAGCCGAGTTGGCCGCTCAAATCTTCCGCATCAATTCCCAGCCGAGGCCGGCCCGCGGCGAGCATGTCGTTGTGCCACTCGAACGAGGGCATCTCGGGCATCTGGAAAACAAAGTCGCGCGAGGGAAAAGCCTTTGTCCACGACTTGTGCCTTTCTTCCGCCTTGCCGAGTGTGACGGTCACGCTCTGCGTGCGGCCGTCGCGCCAGACAGTTAGTTGCACCGTGCGGCCCGCGGGAATTTCGTGGATCATCCGCCGGAATTGCATCGCGCCTTCGACTCGCTGGCCGTTGACCTCGGTCACGACATCGTTGTCCTTCAGACCCGCCTTCGCCGCGGGACTGTCGGGCGTAACGCGGCTGATCAGCACGCCGCGCTCGGACGTGAGCTTCAACTCCTTGGCCTTGTCGGCGCTGATCTCGCCCGTTTCGACGCCCAGCCAGCTCGCGCTGTCATCGGAAGAAGACAGCACGGTGATGTCCTCGATATCGGGC
>JBGOWC010000225.1:0-4243 GCA_041478415.1 Terriglobia bacterium | reverse complement strand
TAGAGGCTCTGATTTTCGCATTCTATTCGGTTGACTTCCACAAGCTTGGCGGGTCATTCTACGGGCTCCCCCAGTCTCCCAGACGAGAGATCGGTCGCATCCTTCAAGCAGGTTTGGCATCCAATCGGAAGGGGAAAACGACGTGGGAGTCCTCGCCACAGCTGCCCGTATTCGGCATGACCTCCAGGCGCGACTGCTCGATGCACGCTCCCGAACCGATGAGATCTTCCGGGTTGTGCGCCCCGAAGCGATTTACGACCGCCCTATTTCCGAGCGCCATCGCATTATCTTTTATCTAGGCCACGTAGAATCGTTTGACTGGAATCTTCTCGCGCGTCGCGCATTCGGTCTGAGTTCATTTCTGCCAAAATTAGACGAGCTGTTCGCTTTCGGCATTGATCCGGTTGGCGGCGGACTTCCTTCCGATCAGCCCGAGGACTGGCCCTCTCGGGGCGAAATCGAAGCCTACAACCGCCGCCTGCGCGATGATCTCGACACCGCGATTGAGCGCGCGTTCCATCAACCTTCCCAGGGACATCCCCAGTTTATTGCCATGCTGGAGACGGCCATCGAGCACCGCCTGATGCATGCGGAGACGCTCGCCTACATGCTCCATCGGCTTCCGGCAAACAGAAAAATGTCCGGGCCGGTCGGTTCAGCATCGCAGTCCAGCCGCGCGAAGTGCCGGATGATTGAAATCCCGGCGGGACGCGCGACGCTTGGCCTGCGGCGCGTGACGGGCGATGAATTCGGCTGGGACAACGAATTCGGAACGCAGGAAATCGAAGTGCCGGACTTTGCCGTTGACGGCTGCAACGTTTCCAATGGTGATTTTCTCCGCTTCATCGAAGCGGGTGGCTACGAAAATCGCGCTCTCTGGACGGACGAAGATTGGAGCTGGAAACAGCAGGATGGTGTTTCTCATCCGGCCTTCTGGAAACGCGACGGCAATCTCTGGATGTATCGCGCCATGTTCGGCGAGATCCGCTTGCCGCTCGACTGGCCCGTCTACGCGAGCCATGCCGAGGCTTCCGCTTACGCGCGCTGGCTCGGCCGGAGCCTCCCGAGCGAAGCGCAGTATCACCGGGCGGCCTACGGCACGCCCGATGCCGCCGAGCGCAGCTACCCCTGGGGCGAGGAAGCGCCGAGCGAACTCCACGGCAATTTTGATTTTCACGAGTGGGATCCTTCGCCGGTGGGATCGCATCCGGAGGGCGCCAGCGCGTTTGGCGTACAGGACCTTGTCGGAAACGGATGGGAGTGGACGCGCACGGTTTTCGGGCCGCTGCCCGGTTTCACGCCATTTCCGTTTTATCCCGGCTATTCCGCAAATTTCTTCGACGGCAAGCACTACGTCATGAAGGGCGGCTCACCGCGAACGGCGGCATGCATGTTGCGGCGCTCGTTCCGGAACTGGTTCCAGGGCCATTACCCGTATGCGTACGCGACGTTTCGGTGCGTCGAGGACTAACCACAGACCAGCCCTGGGAGCCATCATGCAGCTTCAGATCCTTTCCGAGCAACACGTGTCCGAGTTCGCCGCCGAGGTTCGCGACGACCTCACGAAGCCCGGCCAGCGCGAGCTCCCCTCGAAATATCTTTACGATGAAGTTGGCTCGGCGCTGTTTGAGGTGATCTGCGTCCTGCCGGAGTACGGCTTGACGCGCGCCGACGCGCGGTTGCTGCAAGAATACGCCGGCGAAATCGTGGACCGCCTGCCCGCGCCGATTCAGGTGGCCGAACTCGGCAGCGGCAGCGGAAAAAAGACGCGCTGGATTCTCGAAGCGCTCTCGCGGACGCAACGCACGTTTTACTACCCGATCGAGATTTCGCCATCGGCGCTCGCGGCCTGCGAGAAAGAGCTCGGGCAGATTGATCTGGTCAGCATCGTAGGCTACGAACGGCCGTACCTGGAAGGTCTGCGCGCCGTGGCGGAGGCACGCAACGAGCACGATCACCTGCTGGTGCTCTTCCTCGGCAGCACGATTGGAAATTTCGACCGCGACGCAGGCGAGAAGTTTTTGCGCCAGGTGCGCTCGATTCTCTGCCCGGGCGACGCGCTTCTCCTGGGCACGGACCTCGTCAAGCCAATTGCCAATCTCGTGCTGGCGTACGACGATCCAGCAGGCGTGACCGCCGCGTTCAATCTGAATCTACTGGCACGCATCAACCGCGAGCTGGGGGCCGATTTCGATTTGAAAAACTTCCGTCATGAGGCGCGCTGGAACGCCGCCGAGCGGCGGATCGAAATGCATTTGCGCTCAACCTGCCGTCAAGCGGTGAACATCCCCGCGTCCGGCCTGCGCTTCCTCCTCGAGGAAGACGAAACGCTCTGGACGGAGAGCTCGCACAAATACTATCCGGAAGAAATCAGTGAGATGGCAAGGCGCACGGGATTCCGGTGCGACGGCCAGTGGATCGATCCGGTATGGTCCTTCGCGCAAAACCTGCTGATCGCCGGCTGAGCGGGAGTTTGCGGGAGTGAGCTATTCCGAAGGGCGCGACGCACCGCCGCCGCAACCCGGGCAGGTGTGCATCTCTTCCACAACGCCGCCGAGCACGCGATGCATCCGCGCAAATTCTTCACGCGTCGTCGGAGCGATCAATTTGTCGGCGTGGTAGTTCATCACCATGCGACAGGTGGGGCAAATCATCGGGTTTCTTTTTTGCTGAGTCATTTCCGCCTCCTGCCTACTCCGCCGCGACCTGTTCGCGGCCATACCGCAGTGTCTTGGCCATCCAGATGAGCTCTTTCAGAAACTTGTCAATCCGGCGGATGTAGGAAGTGTCTTTCAGCAAGCCGTCCTCGCCAAAAACATTCTGCACGCTCGAAAAATTCACATCCCAGAAAATCGTCACCAGCCCCAGTTCACGGAGCACCGGCAGCAGGTCCTGAATCCCGCGCGAGCCTCCGAACGGCCCGGCCGAAACGCCTACGACGCCCGCGGCCTTGTGAATGTACTCCTTCAGGCAACTGTCGAGAACGTGCTTCAGCAGCCCGGAATAGCCGTGGTTGTACTCCGGCGAAACAATCACCAGCGCGTCGGCCCGGTTCATCTTCTTGGAGTAGCCCGCGTCCTTGACCCCCTCGCCGGCATCGTCAATCGGCAGAGGCAGCCGCGAAATATCAATCAAATCGGTTTCCACGCCCGGGCGCTTCGCCACCTCCGCCGCCACGAGCTTTGCGGCATGCTCGCTCATGCGCCCTTTTCGCACCGTGCCCAGAATCACGGGTATATACAGCGGGCGATTGCCATCCATCGTGTCCTCCAAAAGTCACACGGCCGCCGGGCGGCGGCTCAGAAGGATTCGATGCGCCAGACCAGCCGCGCGGACCAGACTTTTTTCACGGAGAGATCGGGATGCCAAACGGCGAGGATTTGCGAACCCTGATAGACGCGCTCGAACCCCTCTTCGGATTCGGAGACGGTTTCGATCGGTGCGACCCAGAACTCTCCCGCCGCGGGCGCATGTAGTCTGACGCGGATGCGCTGCCAGCCGTCTTCCATCCGCAGGAGCGGCCCCTGCAGCGTCCCGCTCCAGCGCAACGGCTGCTTGCCGCCGGACGTCTCGAAGAAGCGGTCCGGCTCGGCCGGCGCCAGCAAATTGACGATCGTTTCGATGCCGACGGCGATGGGCTTCTCGAGCGGCTGCTTGAGCTTCAATCCGATCTCGCAGGCGACCTCGCAACCATGCGGCGCCGGCCCGAAGGAGAAACGCTTGACGAGCGACAATCGCGCCGGCGACGCGACGTCTTGTGCGCCAAGCAGAAGATCATCTTCGCGGGCCAATTCCGCGTCATGCGTTTGCGCCTGCCGCACCAGGTATTCACCAGCCGCAAAGGATGCGTCTTCGCCGAGGCGCAACGCCTCGTAATCCGCCTGCGTGCGCGAGGGATCAAAGAGCAGGACGCGAAAGGCATGCCGCGGCCAGCGGTCGTAACGCAAGTAGCGCTCGAGCCCCGGCTCTTTCACGCGCGTCTGCTCGTGAATCGAAGCCACGTTTCCAACCGCGCCGGCGGCCGCATCGCGCAGGCGCGGGTGATACTCCTCCTGGCGCCGCATCATGGAATTCACCAGCGTGGCCGCCGCGGGACGAAAATCGAGCGAGCAGAGCGTGGCGCCATCCGCGGGCTTGAGGAGCGCCTGGTATTCGGGCGCGGAAAAGACGAGCTCTTCCGCGCCGTCGGCATCGAAATCCAGGGTCTCAACGCGCGCGAGCAGGCCGCCGGGCGATTGCCGGT
>JBGOWC010000221.1:0-4290 GCA_041478415.1 Terriglobia bacterium | reverse complement strand
GGTGCCGCGGTCCGTGAAGTTGAACTGGGGCTCGGAGTGGAAAAGCAAAGCGCTGTTTTACTACGACCGCACGGGCAGCATTGGCTTCGAGGGTGAGCATCTCGCGTACGAGGGCAATTACATGGATCTGGACCCGTCCTACAGAGACCATCTGGGTGATCCGCTGCTCCGCCTCACGCTTGACTGGCGCGACAACGAACGCAGAATGGCCGACTTTGCAACCGCAAAGGCAGTCGAGCTCGGCCGCGTCATGGGTGCGAAAGAAATCACTCCGTTCCCCGGCCTGCGCAGCTATGACGCAACCACCTACCAAACCACACACGTCCAAGGTGGCACGATCATGGGCACGTCTCCCGAGCGCTCGGTGGTCAATCCTTTCCTTCAACACTGGCAGACTTCGAATCTATTCATTTTGGGCGCGTCGTCGTTCCCCCAAAATTCCGCATCAAATCCGACTCCCACGATTGTGGCACTCACCTATCGAACCGCCGACGCCATCGTCGATCGCTACCTCAAAAATCCTGGGCCCCTAGCCTAAACGCGGCCGGCGCGGCTCTGCTTCCCGTGTCTCTCGCTGACAATATTTTCCGGAGTGTTCCCGAATGGCTACTTCGTCAAGACCGACTTGAGGGCTACTAACGCGCGCTCGACACCGCCGCGATCCACGTCGCAATGCGTGACGAATCGCACCGAATACGGGGCCGTGTCCAGCGCCCAGATGCCCTGCCCGCGCAACAACTCACATATCTCAACTGCAGTCTTCCCGGATTTCTCGCAACCAAAGATCACTATATTGGTGCGGACCGCCGCCGAATCCATGCTCAGCCCGGGAATCTGCACGATCCCCTCGGCGAGGCGCCGCGCGTTGGCGTGGTCTTCCGCGAGGCGCAGCGGCGATTTCTCGAGCGCAATCAGCCCTGCCGCGGCCAAAATACCGGCCTGCCGCATTCCACCGCCGAACATCTTCCGGTAGATGCGCGCCTTTTCAATGAACGCGCTCGAACCGACGATCAAGGACCCGACGGGCGCACCCAGTCCTTTCGAGAGGCAAAACATCACCGAATCGAATTTCCGCGTCATGCCGGCGATGTCTTCCCCAAGTGCCACCGCTGCGTTGAACACTCGTGCGCCGTCGAGATGCACTTTCAATCCGGCCTCGTGCGCGCGGTCGCAAATCTCCTCGGCCACCGCTGTCGGATAGACAGTTCCGCCGGCCATGTTGTGCGTGTTCTCGAGGCATACCAGCGCGGATTGCGAGTCGTAATAGATCTTTGGCCGGATGACCTCTTCGATCTGTTTCCAAGAGAGGATGCCGTCGCCGCTGCGTGCAATCCGCGGCATGCATCCGGCAATCGCGGACATGGATGCCAGCTCGTAAAGATTTACGTGGCTGCGCTCGTCACAAATGACTTCATCGCCGTGATGCGTCCAGACCTTGATCGCTATCAGATTCCCCATGCAGCCGGAGGGAACAAACAACGCCTGTTCCTTCCGGAAAACTTCGGCCGCGCGAGTTTCCAACCGATTGACGGTCGGATCTTCGCCATAGACGTCATCGCCGACTTCGGCTTCCGCCATGGCGCGGCGCATCTCCGCGGTTGGACGCGTTACCGTGTCGCTGCGCAGATCAACAACGCCATCGAGCGGATCGTGAGCGGTCGATTCTTTTTTGGTTCCCGTGCGGGATTGAACAGTGCTCAGGGTTCGAGGCCTCTCTCGAGAATTTAGCGGAGTAATTCGACAAACACTTCGTTCGAAATGCTCAGACGCGCGGGCGCAAGCCGCACAGTATCGCCGTCGCGTTCGATCAATCCCGCCGCGGCCAGCGGGTCAAAACGCGTCGAAAGCGCCACGCCGTAGGTTTTCTCGAGAAGCGCAACGTCAATCCCATCGAGCTGGCGCAGGCCGAGAAAAAGCTCCTCTTCGAGGGCCTGTTCTCGTGACACTGTTTCAAGTTGTTCGATAGGCAGCCGCCCCACCTCAATTGCACTGGCGTACGCCGCAGGGTCGTGCGCGTTTGCCCAGCGCAGTGCACCTGAAAACGAATGCGCCCCGGCGCCAAATCCGAAGTACGGTTCGCGGCGCCAGTACTTGAGGTTGTGTTTCGACTCAAAGCCAGGCTTCGCCCAATTCGATATTTCGTAGTGGTGATAGCCCGCTCCGGCCAGAGCCTCACATGCAAATTCATAGAACTCAGCGATGGCGTCATCCGAAGGGACCGCTGCAGCACCGTACTTTGTCCCCTTCTCGAGGACTTCCCTGCCAAGCCGGCTGCCGTCGTCAATTTCGAGCATGTAGATGGAGACATGCTCCGGCGACAGCGACAAAAGTGCCGCAACAGACTCTCGCCAGCTCTCCTCGGTCTGGTGGGGGAGCCCCGCGATGAGATCGAAACTAAGATCTTGAATCCCTGCTTTTCGCAAGATTGGCACGGCGCGATAGATGTCGCTTCGGCGATGCATGCGCCCCGCAGCGGTCAGTTCGCGGTCAGAGAAAGATTGCACCCCAAAACTGACGCGGTTGATGCCGGCGCACGCCCAAGCCCGAGCTTTCTCTTCTTCAATTGTCTCGGGATCGGCCTCGAGGGTCACTTCCGCGAGCTCGTGCAAAAATGTCTCGCGCACGGCATCAAGCATCGCCCGCAAATCCGCCGGGTCGAGAAGGCTCGGCGTTCCGCCTCCGATATACACCGTGTCCACAACCGCCTTCGAAAAAGAATCCGCGAGCCGGATGCCCGCCTCGTGATACATCTGGCGGTGGCCGCGGATTTCACGGGCGACGGCAGTTGTATACGGCTGAAATCGCTGAGCGGAGACGACGCCAGTGTGGAAATTACAGTAGGTACACTTCGTCTGGCAGAAAGGAACCTGGATGTACACACCTGGTCGCATGTTCCTGAAAACTCTAGCACACATCAGCGCCCCCTCGCGGTCTACGAGGGGTCAGCAGCAATCTTGACGTAGAGGCTTCGCTCCCTCGGGCCGTCGAATTCGCAGTAGAAAATACCCTGCCATTGTCCCAGCGCCAACTTCCCGCCTTCGATGAAAATCGTCTGGCTCGTCCCCGCCAGCGCTGATTTGATGTGCGAATCGGAGTTCCCCTCGCCGTGACGGTAAGGCCCCTTCTGCGGAATCAGGCGATCGAGCGCAGCTTCCATGTCGCTGGCCACGTCGGGGTCAGCATGTTCATTGACCACAATTCCCGCGGTTGTGTGCGGAACATACAGATAGCAGATGCCGGCGGCGAGGCCCGACTCCCGTACGAGCTTTTGCACCTCCGCGGTAACGTCCACAAGATGCGTGCGGCGGTCCGTATTTACGCGCAGAGTGATCATGGACTTCACCTCCGGCGAATTCAGTCAAGAAAGAGGATTTGGTGCTGGCCCAACCGCTTGCTCTGTGACAGCCGCTTTAGCTCGGCAAAGACTTCGACCCCAGTTCTTGCGACAAACGGCAGGAAACACAATACGCGCGACTGAGTCATCTTGTGTGGGTAGAGTAGCGAATGCAAATACTCCTCGTGCGTGGAGAGAACGCCTTCCCGCAGGTCGCGCGCTTTCCCTGCTTTGCGCTCGAGTTCTTCCAGATGATAGCCGGTGGATTTCCGCGCGCGATCGATCGCTCCCGCCAGCGATGCGTCCAGCTTCAGAAGCGGGCCGCGCAGGCGCTCGATCGCTTCCTCCATCTCTTTCGTCGAGCGCTCGAATCTCTTCGTCAGCCCCGCGGGAAGAAAGTTTTGCTCCATTCGCTTGCGAGATTCCTGGCGTCCCTCCCAAATCTGCTCGACCGACATGCTGTATTTCACCAGAAGTCTCGCGGCCGTCGAGTCCACAATCGTGAAGTCCGCGCGCGGCAAAACCACTGGCATGCGGCCGAGCAGCCGCCGGTAGACGACCTCGCTCTGTGCAAAGTATGCAATCTCGGCCGGGCCGACAACGCAGGCCGCGGTAGGCAGCAGGAAATCCTGAACGACCGGCCGCAGCAGCGCGTTGGGGCTCAAATTCTCCGGCGAGGATTCCGCGATGCGGAGAAGGGCCTCCGTGGATAAAGTTTTCTCGCCCGCCTGGAAGCCATTCTCGTTCCGCGAGACGGGCTCACGAATGCCGCCCTCCATGCTCAAAAGGAGCGTGCTGCGCGAAGTGACCTTTACTTGTGCGGCGAAGCCCTTGCGCTCCAGCTCGCGCCCGCGCTCAAGCAGCCCTTTGTTCAAGACGCCGCTTTCCTGCGCGGCCTGCCGGTATATAGGTGCCGCGATGCCGTGCAGACGTCGGTCGAGCGGGTCCAGCAGGAT
>JBGOWC010000137.1:0-5904 GCA_041478415.1 Terriglobia bacterium | reverse complement strand
GCTCCTCGACTTCCGGCGAGATCGCGTGTTCCATGCGCTCCGCTTCGTCGTGCGCCCGCGACCAGGAAAGCCCGATCACTTCCGTAAGCAGCATCTCCGCAAGCTGGTGCCGCAGCGCCAGCCGCTCCGCCACTTGCTTCCCCTTGCGCGTCAGCCCGATGCTCCCCGTGCGTGCGACGCGAAGGTAGCCGTCGCGCGCCATCCGTTTCAGGGCGGCGGTCACCGCCGGCGGCGTCACGTCCAGCTCTTCCGCGAGCCGCGCGCTGATCGGCGTCTGGTTTTCTTCCAGCATCTCCCAGATCGCCTTCAAATAATCTTCCTGCGATACGCTGGTCTTCTCTCGCCGCAATTCATTCCTCTGTAGCCGCGGGCTTTTCGGCTCGTTTTCTCAATCGTTCCGTCAGTCCATTCACCCGGCGCTCGATCTCCTCGAAGATTCTCTGATAAACCTCGGGATCGGCGCCATAGGGATCTTCGATCTCCCAGTCTTCGACCTTGTCCCAATCCCCGAACAGGCCCTCGCGCGGCCTCCCACTCATGTTGATAACCAGCTCGGCCGCTTTCCAAATTTCGGGTTCTATCGATTTTGACGCGAGCTGCTCCGCCGAATAGCCGTTTTTCTCCAGCGTCTGCTTGGTCATTCTCGCCACGTACCCGAGCGGCACCAGCCCCGCGCTCGACGCCTCGATCGCGTCGCCTGCGCTCCCCCTCGCAATCGCTTCCGCCATCGGGCTGCGGCAGGAATTTCCGATGCACAGAAACAAAACTTTCAGCGGCATCCTTGGATCATACAAGACTGTTGTGGGAGCCGCGAGGAGTGCGGGCTTTCCCTACTTCCGGGAGGCGGCTGTAGCCTCAATATCAGCCGGAGCGGAGACAAGCTGCAGGAATCGCTCGTGCACGGTCGTGTCGCCCGTGAGTTCCGGGTGGAACGTCGCCGCCATCATCCGCCCCTGCCGCACGAGTACCGCCTTGCCGGCATATTCCGCCAGGACTTCCACGCCCGGTCCCACGCGCTCGATGATCGGCGCGCGGATGAAGACCATCTCGAGCGGCTCGCGCTTCAGCGTGGTCGGCCCGCTCACCACCTCGCTCACGATCTGCCGCCCATAGGCGTTGCGCAGAACGGTCATGTCCATAAGCCCCAGCGAAGCCTGCCTCGGATTTTTCACTTCGCTCCCCAGCAAAATCGCGCCCGCGCAGGTTCCAAAAATCGCGCCGCCTTCCTCGACGAAGTGGTGGATTCTCTCCAGAAGCCCTTCCTCTTCCAAAAACTGCAACTGCGTCGTGCTTTCTCCGCCCGGCAGGATCAACCCGTCGCAGCCGTCCAGATCGGCAGGCGTACGCACCAACGTCGTCGCCACGCCCATCCGTTCGAGCATCGCGGCGTGCGCCTCGAAATCTCCCTGCACCGCCAAAATTCCAATCTTCACCGGATCATCTCCGAGCGGCGTGCGGCGAAGCCGCACGCAGTCGAGGAATCTCTCTTACCTCGTCTCCTCGACTACCATCCTCTGGTCTGCAACAAATCCTTCTCCTCCAACTGCCGCACGTCGATTCCCTTCATCGCTTCGCCCAACTCTTCGTGCGCCTCGAGAATCGCCTTCGGGTCCTCGAAGTGCGTCGTGGCCTTCACCACAGCTTTGGCGCGCGTCTCCGGGTCGCTCGACTTGAAAATCCCCGAGCCGACGAACACCGCCTCCGCGCCGAGCCGCCGCACCAGCGCCGCATCCGCCGGCGTGGCAATGCCGCCCGCCGAAAAATTCGGCACCGGAAGCTTCCCCGTCTTGGCCACCTGGCGAATAAGCTCGAGCGGCGCGCCGAGTTCCTTGGCTTCGTGCATCAATTCGTCGTCGCGCATCGTCGTTAACTTGCGCATCTGGCTCACGATCGTGCGCATGTGCCGCACAGCTTCCACTACGTTGCCTGAACCCGCTTCGCCCTTCGTGCGAATCATCGCCGCGCCCTCCGCGATACGCCGCAGCGCCTCGCCCAGGTTGCGCGCACCGCAGACGAACGGCACTCGAAAATCATGCTTCCACACATGATTCTCTTCGTCCGCCGGCGTCAGCACTTCGCTCTCGTCAATGAAATCCACTTCCAGCGCCTGAAGAATTTCCGCCTCGACAAAATGTCCGATGCGCACCTTGGCCATCACCGGGATCGTCACCGTGGCCATGATTTCGCGGATGATCTTCACCGACGCCATTCGCGCCACGCCGCCATCTTTGCGGATGTCGGAGGGCACGCGCTCCAGCGCCATCACCGCGCAGGCCCCGGCCTTCTCGGCGATTTTCGCCTGCTCGGCATTGGTGACGTCCATAATCACCCCGCCCTTCAGCATCTCCGCCAAGCCGACCTTTACCCGCCATTCGTTTCCATTCGCATTCTTTGCGTCCATTTCCGGTCTCCTCTGCGCTGCGTGTCTCTGCGTTTACTCTTTTCTTTCGATCACCACAAATCTGCCGCTCCCTCTTGCCAACACGTCACCCGCCGCATTCCGAATCTCACCCGCGTGGAACAGGCTGCGCCCCTTTTGCTCGGTCTCGCGCGCTTCGACGAAAATCTCCTGGTCCGCCGCGATCGGTTTTAGATAATCGACTTTCAGCTCCGCCGTCACCGCCCGCACCGCGCGGAACCGGCAAACTTTTCCCATCGCCTCATCCAGCAGCAGCGCGATGATTCCCCCGTGCAAAAATCCCCCTCCGCCTTGGTAGCGCGCGCCCAGCCGGAACTTACCAACAATCTTTCTCCCCGCATCGTCCTGCTCGAACGCCAGCTTCATTCCTTCTGCATTCGCCCCTCCGCAGCCGAAGCAGGAGTTCGTTGGATTCGGTTCCAGCCGTATCGTCCCGCTCAATGCGTTCCCTTCCTCTTTCCATTCTTTCTCTGCGCCCTCTGCGTTAAGTGTTTTTCTTCTGCTCAAACCAGCGCCACGCGACTCCGCTCCGCGCGCCGCACGCCGCGCTGCCGTTTGCGCATTTCGATGCGCAGCAATTCGGCGAGTGTCTGCACGCCGCGCGCGATCTTTTTTTCATCCAGCCCAGCGAATCCCAGCCGCAGCGTGTTCGGCTGCGGCGTTTGCACGTAGAAGTACCGGCCCGGCGCAAACAGCACGCCGCGCTCTTTCACATGGATCAGCAATTCGCTGGCGTCGAAGCCCGGCGGGAGTTCGAGCCAGAGGCACATGCCGCCCTCCGGCCGCGTCCAGCGCACACCCTCGGGCATCTGCTTGCGCAGCGCTTCATCGAGCGCCCCGAGCCGCGAGGCGTAGACCTTGCGCATGCGCGCGAGGTGTTTGGCGAATAGCCCGCGCCGCAGAAATTCCGCGAGCGTCGCCTGCGCGAGCTGGTCCGTATGTAGGTCGGTTGTCTGTTTCACCAGCCGCAGCCGCTCGATTACCACCGCCGGCGCCACGATCCAGCCGACGCGCAATCCGGGAAAGGCGGTTTTCGCAAAGCTGTCAATGTGGATCACCAGATTCGAGCGATCGAGCTGCTTCAGCGACGGAACGCGTTCGTCCCGCGCGCTCAGCCGCGCGTAGATGTGGTCTTCGACCACCGGTACCTGGTGCCGCGCCGCCAGCTCCAGCACTTTGCGCCTCGATGCCAGCGGCATTGAAGTCCCCGTCGGATTCTGAAAGTCCGGCGTCAGGATAATCAACTTCACGCGATTGGCGGCGAGCGTCGCTTCAAGCGCTTCCACGTCGAGGCCCAGCGCGCTCCCCGGCTCCGGATGCGTCCGCACCGGCACGCCCAGGCAGCGCGTCCGCGCACCGTTGAAGATGGCCACCGCCCCGGGATACGTTGGATTTTCGAGTACCACCGAATCCCCTGGCCGCACAAACGCCTTGCAGAGGAGATCAAACGCCTGCTGGCAGCCGTCGGTAACCAGAAGCTGCTCGTCGCGCACCGCCAGGCCGTCGCGGCGCAGCATCTCGATGAGCGCTTCCTTGAACGGCGGATAGCCGTCCGACGAGCCCAGCGTCAGCACGGCATTCGCCTCGTTCCGAAGAGCTGCATTCACGCAATTCCGCAAATCTTCCACCGGAAAATACTCTTCGGCGGGGCGCGCGAGCACGAACGAGAGCGAATTCTCCGGCGCCGACGCCGTAAGCCGGCTCAGCGTTTCATCGCCGCGCTCGTCGGCGAAGAGCAGCTCCCAGCGGATGCCCTCGCCGGCCGTCAGGACCGGTGGCGCCGGCGGTGTGAGCTTCAAGCCGTTTCCATTACCTTTGATGAACGTGCCGCGGCCGACGTGGCCCTGGATGAGGCCTTCGGATTCCAGCTCCGCATAGGCATTCGCCACCGTCGTGCGGTGCACGCCCAGCATCGTGGCCAGCTCGCGGCTCGCGGGAATGCGATCGCCCGGGCGCAAATCGCCGGCATGAACGAGCGCGCGCAATTGATCGCGCAGTTGGACATAGAGGGGGACGTGGCTTTCGGGTTGCAGTTGTAGCGGCAGCATTGTCTCTCCCTTGCCGCCAATTCTACACGATATTGGCCTGATGCAAGAGCCAATATGGCTACCCGATTAGGGTAGCCATCCTGAGCGACCGAAGGGAGTGAAGGATCTCACGTGTCTGGATGCGGCCCCTGAGGATTGGAACACGCCCTACCCTGCCTCGCTCCCTGCTTCCCGAAGCTTGAACCTTTGAATCTTCCCCGTCGGCGTCTTCGGCAGCTCGGCCACGAACCGCACGTCCCGCGGCACCTTGTACGGCACCAGGCGCGCCTTCACGTGCTCGCGAATCTCTTCGGCAAGCTCCTCGCTCCCCTTCTCTTCCCCGCGCAACACCAGGTACGCGATCGAATGCGTCAAACCGCGAGCGTCGCTTGCTCCGACGACGGCCGCTTCGGACACCCGAGGATGCCCCAGCAGCGCGTTCTCCACTTCCATCGGCGAAACCCACATCCCCGCCACTTTCAACATGTCGTCCGCGCGCCCACAAAAGTGGTAGTAGCCCTCGGCGTCCCGCTTGAATTTGTCTCCGGTCAGGATCCAATTCTTTCGCTTCGTTCGCGCCGTCAATTCCGGGATCCCCCAGTACTCCGCAAACGCGCTCGCGCCCTTCACCCACAAACTGCCGATTTCGCCGTCGCGCACCGTTTCGCCCGAGTCGTCCACGATTTTTGCCTCATACCCCGGTACGGGCACTCCGCAGCTCCCCGGCCTGCAGTTCCCAGGCCGGTTCGACAAAAACATCTGCAGCATCTCGGTGGATCCGATCCCGTCCAGAATCTCCAGGCCGAATCTCTTGCGGAACCGTTTAAAAATCTCCGCCGGCAGCATTTCCCCCGCCGACACCGCCATGCGGACGGAAGACAAATCCACTGGCGCGTGATTTTCTTCCACCTCCCTCAGGATCGCCGCATAAAACGTCGGCACCGCGAAGAACACCGTCGGTTTGTGCTTCGCCACCAACTCGAACACCCGGTCCACCTTCGTTCGCTCCGGATTGACCAGCGTGCTTGCTCCCACCGAAAACGGAAAGTACATCCCATTCCCCAGCCCATACGCGAAAAACAGCTTGGACACAGAAAACGTGATGTCCTCTTCCCGAAGTTCCAGCACGCCGTGCGCAAACCCGCGGCTCGACACCAGCATGTCTTTGTGCTGATGCACGGCCGCCTTCGGCGCGCCCCCGCTGCCGGACGTGTAGAGAAAAAACGCCGGATCGTACGGCGACGTTTCCGCAGCGGAAAGCTGCTCGCTTGCCGTCCCAGTCCATTCCCGCCATCGGGCGCACCGAACGCCGCCGGTCTCGATGTTTTCCTCTCCGACCACGACGATCGGCATCTGCGGCCGCTCGGCGGAAGCCGGCAGAAATTCACCCAGCGCCTCCGCGTGCACGATGGCCACCCGAGGATGCGCATCCGTCACGTAGTGGGCATAGTCCGCGGT
>JBGOWC010000083.1:0-7305 GCA_041478415.1 Terriglobia bacterium | reverse complement strand
AGATAAGCCCCGCCCAGGCTGATCGTGCGCACGCGCACCGCGCCCGCCTGCGACCCTTCGATCTGCGCCGTGAGCGGCGAATCGAGCGGCACCCGCGTGTATCGCCGCGGCACCGGGAACGGCCGCGCATTCTGCTCGAGCGTCTCGTACGCTGCGCGCACGCGCGCCGAGGATGGACGATTCTCAATCAGCGCCAGCGCCTCTTCGGCCGCGGCGCGCAATCCCGCGGGCTCCGCGTACCCCAGCCCTTCTCGCGTCTCCGCCATCGCGCGCAAGAGGTCCGCTGCTTCGTTTGCTCGCATCCGTCCTAGCGCCTCGATGGATTTGATTCGCGCAAACTGGTCGCGCAACACATCATGTTCGCCCGCGGCAATTTCCATGAGCGTCGGTATCGCGGCCGTCTCTTGCGCCACGCCGATCTGGTCAATCATCATCGGCACCACCAGCGGGTGCGCATCCGCCAGAATCGCGGAGAACACAAACGCGGCGCTCCCCGCCGAAGCGGAGTTCGCCGGCCGCGCCAGTTCCGATACCGCCAAGTCCTGCAGGTTCCATTCCCAGCTCGCCAGCGCCCGCGGCAGCGCCCGCAGAAGCCGGTCGGTGTCCGCCACGGAAAGCAGCTTGATCGCCGCCATCGCGCGCTGCCGACGCGCTTCGTACAGCCGCGTCTCCAGCGACCCCAGCGCCGGCGCGCCGATCGCGCGCAGCAGCCGCGCCATCGCCGGCACCTGTTCATTCCCTCTCGGGTCCGTCAGCAGGAGCGTTAGCCGGTCCAGCAGCCGCTCCGTATCGCGCAGCAGCAGACGCGGCACCACCGGATCGAGCGGACGGTTCGCCAGAGCCGCATCCACCAGCAGGAGCCAGCGATCTTGCCACACCAGCCTTTGCGCCAACGCCGCCACGTGCTCGTGTTCATGGTCGTGCGGGACCGCTTCCAGGCCCGTCAGAATCGATTCGAATCCCGCATAATCGGCCCGCGTCACCGCGATCCGTCCGAGCGATTCTAGAAATGCCGCCAGCAGCGCGGCTACTTCCGGAATCGTTTCCGTTTCCAGCGCCTTCAACGCTCCCCGGCTCAGGTCCTCCGGGAGCTGGTTGGGCCAGAGCGACTCCAGAATGGACGACATCTCGGTCAGCCCCGTCGCCACCGCTCGTCGCGCCGAAGGCTCCGGGGATGTCAGGCACCGCGCGTAATTCAGCAGAATGTTCCGCGCTTCACGCCGCGGCGCGTCCGCTCCCGCATCCGCGAGTTGCCGCAGCGTTTGACGCATTGCGGTCACCGGTAGGCACCAGGCTTCCGGCCCGCGCATCGCCGTGGATTTTTCCCGCGCCGGCAAGCCCGACCAGAACCGTTCGATCAGTTGTTCCTGATGCGTATCCAGGGCCCATTCGGCGGCCAGTGAGGAAAGATGCTGCGACGCGTGAGGACCGGTAAAACCGCCGGCGGCGACAAGCTCGTCGCCGAGACGATGGAACATTGGCCGCACTGCGATCGGCGATAGCGTTCCGGCGGAAAACTCCGCGCCGAAAAATTCGAGGATCAAACTCTCCGAAAACCGCAGCAGATAGCTCTGCGCCTTTTCGCCGTCCCGCGGCCCGTATTGCGAAATCGCGCTCAGCAACAAACGCACGGTTTCCTTGTTTGCCTGCTCCAGTGCTGCGTGGATCGCTCTTGCCGCTTCCTCTGCGGAGAGACCAAGCGCTACCTCCAGCGGAGGCGTCAGCCGCGCCAGCAGCCGCAGCGCCGCCACCAGCTCTCCCGTCTCCGGCGCGCGGATCGGTGTTTCATCCGCACCGTCTCGCGCCGCAGTTCCGCTGTAGCCCACCAGCGCCGCGATCAGGCTCGCCAGCACGCTGTCCACGTTGCGTCCCGTCTGGGTGTTGACTTCGATTCCTTCCACGCGATGCTCCGCCAGCCGCGCCGCCCAATTTCCGGCTGCGCTCCGGTCTGCTGTTCTCCCTTCCGATCTTAGCAGCGTCGCGTGCACCAGTTGTGTAAACGTGTCGAGTTCGCCCACGTTAAATTTCTGCGCAAACTTCAAAGTTTGAATTCCCGCTCGCCGCAAATCGCCCGCCAGCGCGGACAGTTCGCCGCGCGCATCCGCGAGAGGTGTGGCGTCTAGCTTGGCCGCAATCATGCCCCCGGCCTCGGCCTGCACTTCGAGCCCGCCCAGGCTTGCCGCTACATCCCGCAGAGCTTCGTAGGCCGCATCCAGGCTCACGGCCATCCGTGGGTGATTCTTCTGGTAGAGTCGCGCGGAACGCAGCAAGACGTTCAATGCGCGCAGAGCCCGCTGGACTCCCCCGGGTTGCGTCGATGACCCGCGCATCTGCACCGAGCGTGTGAGCCTTGGTGCCGCGGCTCGGGCAGACTCCGTCGTCGCGATCTCCAGCGGATTCCTTGAGACAGCCGCCTCTTTTGCCGAATTGTTTGGTACTAAAGCTCGAAGAACCAAGTCTTCCCTCGCGCGCTTCCTGAGGCTTTCTAGTCCAGCGCCTCTGAGGGCGCCTGCTGGAGACAGCTCATCCCCGCCACTTAGGAGCGTGCCCAAGGGTAGGGGTCTCCCGATAGGGATATACAGCAACTCACCATCCCCGTGGCCTAGAGGCTATCTCTATTGTAATCAGAACGCATCATCAATAGTCCTAGGACTATAGATTCCAATTTGTTTCAAAAAGTTACATCTTTAGTAGGGGGGCACTCGACTTCTGGAGGGGATCCCAGGTCCAACTTTGGACATTTATTTGGGTCGCAGCGACTCGTTAATTTGGACTGTTTGGCCTTCGTCCACGGCCACGATCCGCAGGACCGGCCGTTGTCCCTTCCATTTCAGCGTCACTCGGTGCGTGCCCGGCCGAATCTTCACCCGAGCCGGACTGGTCAGTCCGGTCGGATAGCCATCCACGACGATCTCCGCTCCTGCGGGGTCCGTCTTCACGTCGGCCCAGGACGCGCGATCGGCTCTCGCAGTGAGTTCCACGTTGAGCTGCGTCTGGATATTGTCTTTGACTTGCACCTGCCCGGCGTATGGCTCGTAGCCGTCCAGGCGCAGAACAATGTTGAACTGACCGGGTCCCAGGGGCATGGTCACGGGCGTCTGCCCCGACTGCTTGGCTCCGTCAATGAACACGTCCGCGCCGGGCGGCTTGCTGTTCACGAAGAGTCCTTTAGTCAGGGATTCCAGCGCGATTTTCTGGTCATTAACGTCGCCCAGCCGGATTTGCAGCGCGGTCGTCACCGGCCGGTAACCGTCCTTGTGAATTTCCAGGCTGTAGCGCATCGGTATGAGGTGATTGAAGCTGCACGGCGTCTGGCAGTTGTTGAGCTCGCGCCCCGTCGGTCCGCGCAGCTTCGCGGTCGCTCCGATTACATCCGTCACCACGTGAATTGCCCCGCGGCCCACCCCGGGCACCGGGTGTTCACCCGCCGATTCGCTTTCCGGCAGATTCTCCGGCGTATCGTCGTACTCGATGTGATCCACCACGCGCACGCTTGCCGGCGCGGAGCGAAGCACGCTCAGCAGTTCGCGATGCTCGCGAGGCCGCAGCTTCCCCTCCAGCGTCAGCGTATTCCCGATTCCTTCCAGCTTCACTTTCTCGGCAAGCCCCTTCGCGGCAATAGCTTCTTCCGTGCGCGCGCGGAAATCTGCTGCGGCGGTGCTTAGTGTGGTGACGGGTTTCTTCGGTGCCGCGCCTGCGATGACATTTTCAGCAGGCTTCGTTTTCTTTGGCGCCGCTTCTGGCTTGTTCGGCGCGCCAACCGTTGAGCCAGTCTCTTCCATCCCCGAATTTGCAGCCGGACTTGCCGCCGGATTCTCCGCCGGCGATGCTGTCGTCTCCACCGGATTCGTTTTCGCTCCCGCTCGTTGCGTCTCGCGTCTCTGTTTCATGTCCTGCAGGGAAGGCCACGCCTTGTACCCGCCGTACCCAATCACGCCCAGCAGAAACAACGCCGCGAAGGCCGTCCCAACGACGCTTTTCTTCTTTGCTTCGGGGAGGGGCGTGATGGGCCCGGTGCGTCGCGCCGGCGGCGTCTGCATCGGGTTTTCGGCGCGGTTGCGAAGCGTTTGGCCGGCGGAGAACGTGTCTTCCGGCCGTATGCCACGCGCCGCCGCGGCAAGCCGTGCCGCGCCCAGCACCATCGTGGATTCCGCGTTTCCGCCGAGCGAGCGGTAGCTTTTCAGATCCTCGAGCATCTCCCGGCAACTCTGATATCGCGTGTCGGGATCTTTCGCCAGCGCCTTCAAGATCACCGCGCTGATCCCCGGATGGATGGAAGGATCAACCTGCCGCGGCGGCACCGGCTCTTCGTTCACAATCTTGTAAATGACCGTGGTGATGTTTTGTCCCGGGAACGGTTTTTCACCGGTCGTCATCTCGTACAGCACCACGCCCAATGCGAATATGTCGGAGCGGCCGTCCACCGGCTTGCCCTTCACCTGCTCGGGCGACATGTAGCTCGGCGTCCCCATCACGTGCGCGGTCTGCTGCGTCGTCCCGAACTGCAGGATTTTCGCCGTACCGAAGTCCGTCACCTTTACCGTGTCGTCGGCCGTTAACATCAGGTTTGCGGGCTTCACGTCGCGGTGCACGACGTTTCGCTCGTGCGCAAATTGCAGCGCCGAGCAGGTTTGTTCCATGATCCGCAGCACCCGCGACAGCGGAAATGTCTGCTGCCCGTCCAGCAGCGCCTGCAGGCTCTTCCCTTCCACCAGCTCCATCGTGATGTAGTACAGCCCGTCTTCTTCGCCCGCGTCGTACACCACCACAATGTTCGGATGCGCCAGCAATCCCGCCGCCCGCGCTTCAGTCTGGAACCTCTGCAGCAATTCCGGCCGCGTTAGCCCGGTGCCCTCTGCGCTCAGCCGGATCGTCTTCACCGCCACGGTCCGCCCGATCACCGGGTCCATGGCCTTGTAAACCACACCCATCGCGCCGCGGCCGAGTTCGCCGACAATTTCGTACCTTCCGGCTTTGGTGACCGTTATCATCTATAACGAACGGCGGAGCTTCGGGCGGGAACTCATACATTCCGGGTCACTAGCCCCTCGCAGCCAGCCGGGAACCACTCGCTATCCGCCGCACACACACCTGTGCGCCCTAGCTTGCACCTTACCCAGCCATTTTTAGGTTGGTCAACGTTACGCCGGTACTGGTGTTTCGCACTCGCCACGTGGTCTGGCTCGATCTACTGGAGTGCGGTGGCTCTTACCCTGAGTGGAGTCGAAGGGTGCCGCCGCTTTGAGGCACCCGACCAGGGTGCGTCATCTCCGCTTTTTGGAGTCCGGTGGACTCAGCCGGAGTCCAGACACCGGACCAGAGCGAGCGTAGCGAGTCGAAGGATCTCTCTTTGCCCCCTTGCCGCCTCCTTCTTCCGAGTCGCTCACCCCCCTTCTTGCATCCAATTGTTGGGTGTAAACTGAAGTTTAGCGCCCTTCCAAAGGAGCATCATGATTTTGCCCCGGAGCATTTCATCCGTTTTCGTCCTCTTGCCCCTGATTGTCGCGAGTGCCTGCAATACAACCCACGCGAGCGGCGCGCTTCCGCGCCCCACGCTGGATGCGCCCCTGGCCGCGCAAAAAGGCAAGCAAACCGCCGTCGTGGCCGGAGGCTGTTTTTGGGGAATCCAGGCGGTCTTCCAGCACGTGAAGGGAGTGATCTCCGCCACCTCCGGCTATTCCGGTGGAGCGAAAGCGAATCCCGCCTACGAGGAAGTCAGCAGCGGCGCGTCGGGTCACGCGGAGTCGGTGAAAATTGTTTTTGATCCCTCGAAAATCACCTACGGCCAGATCCTGCAAATTTTTCTTGCCGTGGGACACAACCCGACGCAGTTGAATCGCCAGGGACCCGATGAAGGAACGCAGTACCGCTCTTCGATTTTCTATGCCGGTGAAGAACAGCAGCGCATCGCTTCGGCCTATATCGCGCAGCTCGATGATGCCCGGGTTTTTCGGCAGAAGATCGTCACGCAGGTCGTTCCTCTGAAGGCCTTCTACCCGGCGGAGGACTATCATCAGGACTACCTGGCTCACCATACGACCCAGCCCTACATCGTCATCAACGATTTGCCGAAGCTGGATCACTTGCGCAAGGAATTCCCGGAACTCTATATCGCCCGCTGAGGGAAGCGTCCGGGCCGCGCCTCGGAAGACCCTTCACCGTTTCCAGAATTTTCCGCCGACGGCCAGCTTCATCAGCCCGAGGAATATCACCCGCGCATGGCTAGTAGTTCGCTGACCGCGCGGTGCGCCTGATCAATGGCCGCATCCGTGAACGCGCTTGCCCCGGCATCGGAATTGGCGATGGCGATGCGGCCGAAGAGTTTTCGTCCGATCACCCAGGGTTTTTCTTCTTCCTTCCAATCGGGATCGAAAAGCGAGTTGGGTCCGAACGCGTAGCCGTGCGCCCAGCGATTCACGGTGATCCCCTCGATGTCGCGCGCCGGATCGAGGCCCGCGCCGCCAAGCATCCGGGCCAATTGATCTCGGATATTGCGCTCGAACGTCGAGAAGGGCGTCTGCATGAGTTCATAACGTCCCGCGCGATTCTGATCCCACGCCGGCAGTCCCGGCTTGCATGGCGTCCGAAGCATGAAGAGGACCATCGGCTCCTCGGGGTTGCTGGAAAATTTGTATTCTCCCAGGCTCACCGGAAAATCCAGCGCCGTGTAGGTGTGATATCCGCCGGGCGCGACGATTTGATGCACGCCGAGTTTCGCGAAGGACGTCCAGTTGCTCACCGCGACGTGCGTGTACACCAACGGCACTTTCACTAGATACGACAGCGCTTCTTTTTGCGCATCCGGAAGCTCCGGGCACAAATACGGAATCATTCCGTTGTAACAGGCCAGGACGCAGTTTTTCCCTTGCACGCTGTGAAGTTTTCCGCCGCGCATGTACGCAATCTCGACTTCCTTAGCGGACCCGGATTCCGCGTGCCGAACGTGCACGACCGTGCTGTTCAGACGGATGCGCACTCTCGCACCGGCTCGATCGAGCTCTCTGTAATCAGCCCGCGCGGTCACCACGTCGTCCATCGTCGTTCCCGGCATCGCTGCGGGAATCAATGCGCGCACCAGGAGACGCGCAATGGATGCGTTCCCGTCGGGAAAATGAAAGATGTACGGCTCCTCCTTTTCGCGTTTCTCCAGATCCAATCCCGCGAATCCGGGATAGCTGAACGAGCCGTAGTCATCGCCCGCCACGTAACAGGAGATTGCGGAAACGGCGTCAATGCCCACGCCGAACAAATCATGCGGGAAGGTTTGAAAAAAACGCAGCGCCTCGGGAGTGACCTTGCAAACGT
>JBGOWC010000339.1:0-2977 GCA_041478415.1 Terriglobia bacterium | reverse complement strand
GCGCGGGCCGTCGGCGGAGAAGTCGTTCCGCGCCGCGCCCTTCGCAGTGAATTCTTTGACGCGATTCTCAATTCCACTCCCGTCGGGATGCATCCCCACGACCGCGTTTCTCCGCTCTCCGCGGGCGAGTTACACTGTCGGATCGTCATGGACCTCATCTACCGTCCGGAGAAGACAGAATTGCTGAAGCTTGCCGCCCGCAAGGGGATTGAAACCGTCTCTGGCGTGGAGATGTTTCTCGCGCAGGGCTTCGCGCAGTGGCAGATTTGGACCGGCCGGCGCGCGCCGGAGACGGCCATGCGCCGCGCGGTTTTCGGCGCGCTGCGCCGAGAAGAGCGCTCTTCCGGCGAGCGGGCCCGGCGATGATTCAACCGGGGTTCGCCGAATTTCAGCGCCTCGCGAAGCAGGGAAATCTCATTCCCATCTATGAAGTGCTGCCGGCGGATTTGCAGACGCCCGTGGGCGCGTATCTTCGCCTCGCGGAGGGCTCGCGCTACTCCTTCCTGCTCGAAAGCGTCGAGGGCGGAGAGAGAATCGCGCGCTACACTTTTGCCGGAGCCAATCCCGAAGAGATTTTCCGCTACGCGAATGGCGCATGCGTCCTCGAGAGCCGCGACCGCCTTGTTTGGGAAGAGCGCGATCCGGTTTCGTTTCTCCGCGAGCGCATCAAGCGGTTCCATCCCGTTCGTGTCCCGGGCCTGCCGCCGCTCGTCGGAGGAGCGATCGGCTACTTCTCTTACGACATGGTGCGGCTGATCGAACGCTTGCCGCGCCGTTTGCGCGATGACATCGGCCTTTACGACGCGCTGCTGATGTTCTACATGGGGCTGATTGCGTTCGATCACCTCCGGCATCGTTTGTGGATCGTGCGGAACGTCTTCACCAAGGGCCCCGGATCGCTCCGCGCCAAATACGATTCTGCTATCCGCGAGATCTCCGCGACCCGCAAGAAGCTCGAGCGGCCGGTCCCTGCCGAGCGTACGGCTTCACCGGCGAGCGGGGGGCGCGCTTCTCTGCGCGTCTCGTCCAATTTCAAGAAAAGCGAATATCTGGCCGCGGTGCGCCGCGCGAAGGAATATATCCACGCCGGGGATGTCTTTCAGGTTGTCCTCAGCCAGCGCTTCTCGGCGGAGACGGCGGCGGATCCCTTCCAGGTCTATCGCGAGCTGCGCGCGCTGAACCCCTCGCCGTATCTTTTCTATCTTCGCGTCAACGACACGAGCGTCATCGGCAGCTCGCCCGAAATGCTCGTCAAGGTTCAGGGCCGCGACGTCTTTTACCGCCCCATCGCCGGGACGCGCCCGCGCGGTTCCACGGAACAGGAAGATCAGCACTTCGAGAAGGAATTGCTCGCGAGCGAGAAGGAGCGCGCCGAACACATCATGCTTGTGGATCTCGGCCGCAACGACCTCGGCCGCGTCTGTGAGTACGGCACGGTGCGGGTCGAAAAACTCATGGGCGTTGAACGCTACTCGCACGTCATGCATCTTGTTTCGAGCCTCCGCGGACGCCTCCGCGAAGGCGTGGACTGCTTCGACGCGCTGATGGCCTGTTTTCCGGCGGGAACCGTTTCCGGCGCGCCCAAGGTTCGCGCGATGGAGATCATCGAAGAGATGGAGAAGACCCGCCGAGGCATCTACGCCGGCGGAATCCTCTATCTCGATTTTGCGGGGAACCTCGATTCCTGCATCGCGCTCCGCACCATGGTGATGAAGAACGGCGTGGCGCACGTGCAGGCCGGCGGCGGCATTGTTGCGGATTCAACGCCCGTGGGTGAATATCAGGAGAGCGTCAACAAGTCGCGCGCGCTCATCGCGGCCCTCGAGGCCGCGCACCGCCGCTCGCGCCCCAAGAGACAGAAGAAGAAAAAGAAGAAGCCGCGATGATTCTGCTGCTCGACAACTATGATTCGTTCACTTACAACCTCGCGCAGTACCTCGGCGAGCTGGGTTGCGAGGTGGAAGTCCACCGCAACGACAAGATTTCCGTCGAAGAGATCGCCCGCCGCAAACCGGAACGAATTGTTATTTCACCGGGGCCGTGCACTCCGCAGGAGGCCGGCATCTCCGTCGAGCTGATCGAAAAGCTTGCTGGGAAATGTCCGATTCTCGGAGTGTGCCTGGGCCATCAGGCGGTCGGCGCGGCGTTCGGTGGGAAGATCGTCCGCGCACCCAAGATTTTTCATGGCAAGACGAGCGAGATCCGCCACGACGGAAAAGGTGTTTTTCGCAAGCTGCCGAACCCGTTCGTCGCCACTCGGTATCATTCGCTTATCGTCGAGCGAAAATCGCTTCCGCGCGAGCTCGCTATCTCCGCGGAGACGAAAGACGGTGTCATCATGGGCCTCCGCCACCGCAAGTTCCTCATCGAAGGCGTCCAGTTCCATCCCGAATCCGTGCTCACCGATTCCGGCAAGCAACTCCTGAAGAATTTCCTCTCCCTTTGATTCATTGAGTTTTTCGTTTGTTGAGCAAGATATTGCTGAGGCCCCTCACCACGTCAGGTCCGCGAGGATCGCGGCGTAAATCTCCATCCCGCGCCAGAGATTGCCGAGGCGTACGTTTTCATCCGACGTGTGCTGGTGGTTGTCGTGGTTCACGATCGGCACGCCGATGACCGGCAACCGCAGGTCTTCGAAGATGTACATGGGCACCGTCCCGCCGAGAGTCGGCATCCTTACCGTGGGGCCCGCGGCTCCTTCCACGACTTCGACAACTTTTTTCGATGCGGGCAGGTCCATCGGAGTGCGCGAAGCGCGGTAGCCGCCGTCGTAATGCACCATGGCAACGTGGTCGTGCCTCCGCCGCTCTTCAATCGTGGGCTCGCGATCAGTCACGTAGAATCCCTGCTTGCGAATGAAGGCGATGATTTGCTCGAATTTTTTCTCCGGGTCTTCGCCCTTGACCGTGCGCACGTCAATGGACGCTTCCGCCTTGTCCGGCACCACATTCTGCGATTGCTCACCGACGTAGGCGCT
>JBGOWC010000020.1:0-11453 GCA_041478415.1 Terriglobia bacterium | reverse complement strand
GTCGCCGATAATCCGAGGACCTCTCCTGGCTCCGCAATTCTTAGAATCAGAGTTTTCCCGTCGGCCGAGGACGTCGAAAGCTTGACTCTTCCGGCGCAGAGGATGAAGACGCCGCGAGGCGACTGCCCTTCCACGAATAGGGTTGCGCCTTTTGGATAGGAGGCCGAAGAGATAATTGTCGTCAATGCTTGGACCGCAGCAGAGGGGAGGTTACAGAACAGCCGATCCTCGCGGTGAGGACAAGCCAGACAGTTCTCGATGATTTCCAAGCCGTAAGGGGCGCGCATGAACGTTCCGCTTCGGAGTATACCTTCCTCCAAGCGCGGCACAAATCGAAACCCGATCGTCATGCGTGCTCTCCCGGTCCAGGGCGTGCAACATTGCCGGAACATTTTTCTACCCGCATTCAATGTCCCTGAGCCGTGATGGCCATCACGTAACGCCGTGACACTTGTCACATCCTCCGGCATTCCATCGCGATCTCACGGACGCTCCCTGTCTTGCTGTGACCGCAGGAATGTGGATTTGCTAACAGGCCTTGCCGGGTTGCTGTCTTCTCGCTCGCGTGTTGAATCAGCCTGCGCTGCCGCCGCGGGGTTTTACAAATGTCCAGGACACGCAGACGCCTCTGCGTGTCGCTGTGCGGGTGGAATCTCACGGAAGGCTGATGGATAGAGGGACTCTTCGTCGTCCGGTCTTTGGCTGCGCGATCGTGCGCGGCTGTGCGGGATGGCCTCGTGGGCATTATGAGTCCGCTGCTCTAACCGCTGAGCTACGGGCCCCACTATTCAGAAGATACTACATGGCAAAGACGCAGTGAGCAAAAGCCGCTTCTCGGAAACAGAGGCTCACTTTGAGTTCAGACTTTTGCCGCAAGAGCTGACCCCGGTGTCAACCGCTCCTCGATTCTGCTCGCGAGGAGCCAGCTTCCCGTTTCCGTGCCGCTCAGACCGTGCTGCAGCAGGGCGCGCAAATCGTCCGCATCGTCCACATCCATCTCAAGCCGCGGATTGCGCTCGACAATTACACCGGCTCCGGCGCGCTCCGCCTCCGCTCGGTGCTTCGCAAAACTGCCGGCGCCGAAATGCGAGGGAAAGAGCAGCGGCGGCGTTCGCCGGAGCGCGTTCGTGCCCGTGCCGTCGCGCGAGGGCACCAGCACCGCGGCCAGCGGCTCGCACTCGATTGCCAGCAACGCGTCTATGTCATCCGGCTGGACGAGCGGCAGGTCGAGCGGCAGCCGCAACACTGAGGTCACACCGTGTTCCCCGCACCAGCGCGATGCCGCATCAACGGAATCGCTCTCCGAAATCTGCGTCTCCTCCCGCAAGACCTGCCACCTTGCGTCTATGGCGGCGCGAATCGCGGGCTCGTAGCTCGTCACCACGATGATGCGCTCCGCCAGACGGACGCCGCGGACCGCTCGCAGCGTATCCGCCATCATCGCTTGCGCCAGTGCCAGTCGCTCTTCCGGCGTGAGCAAATCGGCGAGCCGCTGCTTGGCATTCCGCAGATCCTTGATAGGCAAGAGGAGGGCGCGCATCTGAGCCTTCGTCAGTAACTGCTCTCGGAGTAGGCCACATGCCTCTCCGCCGGTGCGAGCCGCAGCGCCGGTGGCGGCGCCTGCGCTTCCAACTCGTTCGTTCCGAATGTTCGCCGAATGCGGTACGTCGTGGTGCGCTCCGCGGGAATCCGGCCGATGGAACGGATCAGCCGGCGGAATTCTTCCGGCGAGACATACTCGCCAAACGTAGCGCCCGCCGCCTTCGAAATGCTTTCTTCCATCAACGTCCCGCTGAAATCGTTCGCGCCCGCATTTAAACAGTCCAGCGACGCTTCAAATCCCAGCTTCACCCAGCTCACCTGTAAATTCGGGATCGCGCCGTGCAACAAGACTCGAGCCAACGCATGAACCCTTAGGTGCTCTTCGCGGCGCGCGCCGGGGCGCGCATCGCCGCGCCGGTAGAGCCGCGTATTCTGGTGGATAAAACCGAGCGGCACGAACTCCGTGAATCCGCCGGTTTGTTTCTGGATCGACCGCAGCAGCAGGATGTGCCGCACCTGGTCCGCCGGGGTTTCGACGTGCCCGTACATCATGGTGGAGGTCGTCGGAATGCCCAGCTCGTGGGCGGTGGTGATGATTTCCACCCAGCGCGCCGCGCGCAGCTTGTTCGGGCTCAGCTCCTGCCGGACCCTGTCATCCAGAATTTCCGCGGCGGTGCCGGGGATGCTGCCGAGGCCCTCATCCTTCAACATGCGCAGGTAGTCGCGCAGCGGCATGCGCGTTTTTTCCACGCCGTAATCAATCTCCATCGGAGAAAACGCGTGGACGTGCATCTCCGGGATCGCCCGCTTGATCGCCCGGAGGAGATCGCGGTAGAAAAACCCGTCGAGGTCGCGCGGCAATCCACCCTGGATGCAGACCTCGGTTGCGCCGCGCTCGTGCGCCTCGCGCGCCTTGCGCACGATCTCATCGAGCGAGAGAGAGTAGGCGTCCGCCGCGGCGGGCCCGCGTGCGAATCCGCAAAAGCTGCAACCCACAAAACAAACATTCGTGAAATTGATGTTGCGGTTGACGACGTAGGTGACGCGATCCCCGGAAATTTCCCGGCGCAGGGCATCTGCTACGGCGACGAGCGCTTGAAGCGCGGCGCCCTCCAACGTTGCAAGCCGCAGCCCTTCTTCAAAACCGAGTTCCACGCCGCCGCGAGCCGCGTCAAGGCAATCGCGCACGTCCGCGGGGCATTCCTCGAGAAGCGCCGTCGGGATATTCCATACTTGCGATTGGGAGACGATCTCCGCCATGTTCATCCGCAGGCGCCCGTTCCACGTATTCCCAGAGGGCCGCCTGCACGGCAAACATCCTACCAGAGCCGCTCACCCGGTGTCGGCAAGGCAGCGCGAAACGGGAACCCCGGAAAATATGGAGTACTATCGTCGTTCGCGGAGGATCGAGAAGCATGGCGCGCGGATGGGAGAGCAAGGGCGTCGAGGGCCAGATGGAGGAGGCGCAGGCCTCCGGGCGCAAGGGTCCGAAGCCGCCGGCGACCAAAGAGGAAGCGGAAAGGCGCCGCCAGAAGGAGCTGTTGCTGCTCTCCTGCGCACACGTGCGGCATGAGATTGAGAACACGGGCAACCCGCGCCGCCGCGCGCAACTCGAACAGGCGCTTGCGGACTTGGAACGAAAGCTCGCCGAGTTGCCCGATAACGACTGAAGTGATGGGGCGCCGGCTGCCCCCCGCGGGAATTCGCCGGGCGAACCCATAAGAGCCCCCTTGGACTGCTCACAGAAAGACCTCCGCCCGCGTCTAAGCCGGGCGGGGATGGGTGTGGCCTGGATTCTCGACCAAATTTTTCGATTCTTGCCTCGGGGTGTCCATCGAGCGGGCTGCCGTCTCCTGAAAAATGACGAAATAGAGGAGGGTGCCGTGTACAAGCGGACATTCTGGATTCTTCTTGCTGGTTTTTTCTTTTTTGAATCAACCGCTCTCGCGCAATTCAAGAACGGCAGCCAGGCCACAATCCTGTCGCTGCCCACCATAAGCCAGCGCGCCGTCACTACGCAGCGGGTCGGTCTGACGGACATCACGATTACGTATCACCGGCCGCTTGTCGGCGGGCGGAAAATCTGGGGCGACACGATTCCGTACGGCCAGGTGTGGCGCGCCGGAGCGAACGAAAACACGGTCGTCTCGTTCTCCGACAACGTCACTGTCGAAGGCCAGGCGTTACCGGCGGGGACCTATGGCGTGCACATGCTCCCTACGGCGGACCAATGGACGGTGATTTTCTCCAAAGTGTCGAGTGCATGGGGAAGCTTCAGCTATGACCAGAAAGAAGATGCGCTGCGGGTCACCGTGAAGCCTCAGCCCGCTGAGTTTCACGAGGCCGTGACCTACGACTTCGACGATCCCAAGCCGGATTCAGCCGTCGTCACGATGCGTTGGGAGAAGATTGCGGTTCCCTTCCGGGTTTCTGTTGACCTGAAAGAAACCGTCCTGCGAAATATCCGGGGGCAGCTCCGCGGGCTCCAGCAGTACGTCTGGGGCTCATGGGACGAGGCGGCCACCTGGTGCCTGGACAACAATTACAACCTCGAGGATGCGCTCGCCTGGACGGACCGCTCGATTCAGAACGAAGAGCGCTTCGATAATCTCTTAACGAAGTCTCAAGTTTTCGACGCGCTCGGCCGCAAGCAGGAAGCGGAATCGTCGAAGAGCAAAGCGCTCAGCGTGGCCAACGGTCTTCAGCTCCACTCCTATGGACGGGGTCTCCAGATCCAGAACAAGCAGGACGAGGCGTTTGCGGTTTTCAAGGTGAACGTTCAGAAGCGTCCCAACGAATGGTACACACACGGCGAGCTGGCGCGCATGGCCGCGGCCAAGGGCGAGTTCGACTCAGCTCTGAAAGAAATGAAATTGGCCCAGGCGGGCGCACCCGAGGTGGCCAAATCCCAGATTCAGGGGCTGATCAATCGGCTGGAGAAAAAGGAAAACATCAACCCGAGGTGAGACGCAGTTACCTTGTCGGCGGTCTTCTCGCTCTCGTAGTTAAGAGTGGCTAAGAATTGATGCCGCCGAGGCACAGATACTTTATTTCGAGGAATTCCTCGATACCGTACTTAGAGCCTTCGCGCCCGAGGCCGGATTCTTTCACGCCGCCGAACGGCGCGACCTCCGTCGAAATCAGCCCCGTGTTGATGCCGACGATTCCGTACTCGAGCGCCTCCGCGACGCGCCAAACGCGAGCGATATCGCGGCCGTAGAAATAGGCGGCCAGGCCGAACTCCGTGTCGTTCGCCAGTGCGATCGCTTCCGCTTCCGACTTGAACCGGAAGAGCGGGGCCACCGGTCCGAAAGTCTCCTCGCGAGCGACGGCCATAGCCGGCGTGACGTCCGTCAGGATGGTCGGTTCGAAGAAGCGCCCGCCGAGGGCATGGCGGTGTCCACCCAGGAGCACCTTCGCGCCCTTTTCTTGCGCGTCGCGGATGTGGCTTTCCACCTTCTCCACGGCTGCATTGTCAATCAGGGGTCCCTGCGTCGCACCGGCCTCAAGACCCGGCGCCGGCTTCAGCGCCTTGACCGCCACGGCAAGCTTTGCGGCAAACACATCGTATACGCTCTCCTGGACCAGCACGCGGTTTGTGCACACACAGGTCTGTCCCGAATTGCGGTACTTCGATGTCACAGCACCCTCGACGGCAGCATCCAGGTCGGCGTCCTCAAACACGATGAAGGGCGCATTTCCGCCCAGCTCCAGTGACAGCTTCTTCACCGTGCCGGCGCACTGCGCCATCAGGATTTTTCCCACTTCCGTCGAGCCCGTAAACGACAATTTCCGGACGATGGGATTGGATGTCAACTCCCCGCCAATCTCCTTCGCGGAGCCCGTCACGACATTGAACACGCCGGGCGGCACGCCGGCGCGCTCTGCCAGCTCCGCCAGCGCAAGCGCCGAAAATGGAGTCTGCGTTGCAGGCTTCACGACGACGGTGCACCCGGCTCCGATTGCCGGCCCGGCCTTGCGCGTGATCATCGCCAGGGGGAAGTTCCACGGCGTGATGCAGGCGACGACGCCGATCGGCTGCTTGATGACCACGATGCGCTTGTCCGCCTGGTGCTGCGGAATCGTGTCCCCGTAAATGCGCTTCGCTTCCTCGCCAAACCATTCGAGAAATGCCGCCGCGTACGCGACTTCGCCGCGCGATTCCGCCAGCGGCTTTCCTTGTTCGAGCGTCATCAGCCGCGCAAGATCTTCATGATTGGCCAGCATCAACTCAAACCAGCGCCGCAGGACAGCCGCCCGCTCCTTTGCCGTCTTCTTGCTCCAGGCTGGAAAAGTTCGGTTCGCCGCTTCAATCGCCTGGCGTGTTTCGGCGGCGCCCAGCTTCGGAATCCTTCCGATGATTTCACCGGTGGCCGGATTGTCAACGCCCACGGACTCGCCGGAGATCGCCTGAATCCATTGCCCATCCACGTAACACGCTTCTCGGAACAATCGCGCGTCTTTGAGTTCGGCGCCGGCGCTCGCCGCATGTGCCACTGTGTTTTGCATTTTGAAGCTCCTGCTAATTCGAAATGGCCATGTGCTTTTGCTCGGCGACTGCCGCCACGGACGCCAGCGCAGCTTCCAGAACACCGAGGCCCTCGTCGAACTGCTCATCGGTGACCACAAGCGGCACGAGAATGCGCATCACGTTGCCGTAGGTGCCGGCCGTAATCGTGATGAGGCCGTGCTCGTAACAATACCGCGCAACTTGTTTTGTCTCTTCGTCAGCGGGCTCGCGCGTTGCGGCGGAGCGAACCAGCTCAATGGCGCACATCCCGCCGAGACCCCGGACGTCGCCAACAAGCGGCCAGCGCTTCTGCCACGCGCGCGCTCTCTCTTCAAAGCGTTCACCGATTTCGAGCGAGCGCTGCAGCAGGCCTTCTTTTTCAATCGTTTCGATGGCGGCAAGGGATGCGGCGCAAGCGGCGGGATTGCCGCCAAACGTTCCGCCGATCCCGCCGACTCCCGGCGCATCCATGATCTCGGCGCGGCCCGTCACCGCGGCGAGAGGCAAACCGCCACCGAGCGTTTTTGCGGTGGTGATGAGGTCCGGCTCGATGCCGAAGTGCTCGCAGGCGAACCATTTTCCCGTGCGGCCAAATCCCGACTGAACTTCGTCGGCGATGAAGAGGATTCCGTGTTTCCGGCAGATTTGCTGAAGCAGGCTGAAGTATTCGCGCGGCGGGACGACAAATCCACCCTCGCCCAGAACCGGCTCAGCGATGACGGCCGCCACCGATTCGGCAGCGACGTCACGCTTGAAGGCGTCTTCCAGGTGATGCGCGAAGTCCGACGCGGATGTGCCGGGAGCAGCGCGATAGGGATAGGCGAACGGAATGCGATAAACATCGCCGGGAAAGGGTTCAAAGCCAGCCTTGTAGGGATGCGGCTTGCTCGTGAGCGACATGGCCATGTAGGTCCGGCCATGAAACGCGTCTTCGAAGCAAATGACCGCGGGACGTTTCGTGTAGGCGCGCGCGATCTTCACGGCGTTTTCGACGGCCTCGGCGCCGCTATTGACGAGCAGCGTCTTCTTGGCGAACTTGCCGGGCGCGAGCGCATTTAGCTTCTCGGCGACGGCAACGTAGCCTTCGTACGGCGTGACGCTGAAGCTGAGGTGGAGATACTTTTCGAGCTGATCGCGGAGCGCAGCGAGAACGCGCGGCGCGCGATGGCCCATATTGTTGCAGCCGATGCCTCCGGCGAAATCGAGGTAGCGGTTGCCGTCCACGTCCTCGATGACCGCGCCCTCGGCGCGCGCCGCAAAAACCGGCGTGGCGTGAAACGGACCGCGTGGAACAGCGGCATTGCGGCGCGCCATCAGCGCGCGCGAACGCGGCCCGGGAATTTCGGTGCGAATTTGAATTGTGCTCATCAGTACCATCCGATCGGCGTTTCGTCGAGATTGACGAACACCTGTTTGGTTTCAAGATACTCTTCGATGCCCCCGGGGCCGAGCTCGCGCCCGAAGCCGGACTGCTTGTAACCGCCCCACGGCGCTTCGACGTAGGTCGGCTGCATGTGATTGACCCACACCACGCCCGCGCGCAGCGCCTTCACGACGCGAAACGCTTTGTAGATGTCGCGCGTCCAGACGGCCGCGGCTAGTCCGTACGGCGTGTCGTTGGCGATGCGGATGGCGTCGGCTTCCCCATCGAAGGAAATGACCGAGGCGACGGGGCCAAAAATCTCTTCGCGGGCGATCCGCGCGCTGTTCTCGACGTCGTAGAAAATCGTCGGCTCGACGTAATAGCCTTTGCCGAACTGCTTCGGCCGCCCGCCGCCGATGGCGACCTTCGCTTCTTTCTTGCCCACTTCGAGATACGAACTGACGCGCTCGTACTGTTCTTTGCTGATGAGCGGGCCCATCTTCGTCTCGCGCTCGAGCGGCGGGCCAAGTTTGATGCGCTTGGCCTTTTCGGC
The DNA here is from genome assembly GCA_041478415.1 of Terriglobia bacterium. Classification (GTDB taxonomy): domain Bacteria; phylum Acidobacteriota; class Terriglobia; order Acidiferrales; family UBA7541; genus Acidiferrum. The sequence continues at coordinate 3,485 of JBGOWC010000020.1, read as the reverse complement.
CATGGCCTCGACGAATTTGGAATAAATTTTCTTCTCCACCAGGATGCGGCTGCCCGCCGAGCAGACTTCGCCCTGATTGATGAACACGCCGAAGAGAGCGCCGTCCACGGCGGCTTCCCAGTCGGCTTCGGCGAAGAAAATGTTCGGCGATTTTCCGCCGAGCTCCAGCGTTACGCGCTTGAGAGTGTCCGCGGCGCTCTTCACGATCATTTTGCCGACGGCGGCGCTGCCGGTGAACGCGATCTTGTCCACCTGCGAATGCGCAACAAGCGCCGCGCCGGCCGTCTCGCCGAAACCGTTGATGATATTCACGACGCCGGGGGGAAGACCGACGTCTTCGAACCAGTTGGCAAATTCCATGGCCGTGAGCGGCGTTTGCTCGGCGGGCTTAAGGACGCAGGTGCAGCCCGCGGCGAGTGCAGGAGCAAGCTTCCACGCAGCCATCATCAGCGGATAGTTCCACGGGATGATCTGTCCCGCGACGCCGACTGGCTCCTTCATGGTCAGACTGAGCGCATTCGCCGGGACGGGATTGACCTGTCCGGTGACTTTTGTCGCCAGGCCGCCGTAGTATTCGAAACACGTCGCGACGTCCACGATGTCGTATTCGGCTTCGACGATGGGTTTGCCGGTGTTGCGGCACTCGATTTCCGCGAGCATCGCGGCGTTCTGCCGGATTTTATCGGCGAGCTTGAAGAGGATGCGGCCGCGGTCCTGCGCCGTCGTCGTCGCCCAGGGGCCGGAATCGAATGCTGCGCGCGCGGCTTTGACGGCGCGATCCACGTCGGAGCTGTCGGCTTCGGCGACGCGGGCGATCACCTCTTCGGTCGAGGGATCGTAAACCGGAAAAGTTTTCCCGGACGCGCTCGGGGTAAATTTCCCCTGGATGTAGTTCTGATAGGTCTTGACGTCCGTCTTCGTGCTGCCTTGCATCACAACCTCCTAAATTCAATCACTCGCGCGAGAGCGGGCTCCGACGCCGAGAGCACGCATTCCTCTTAAACCGCCCCCGAGGACGCCGCGCCCGCGGAGAGCAGCCTGCGTTTGCCATACACAAAGAAGAAGAACGCCGCCAGACCCACAAAGAACAACGTCCCGGAAATCATTTTCACTTCGAACAATCGAATGGATTCGATCTGATGGGAAGGAATAAATGCCACGCCTATTGCCAGGATCGTCGTGAGAAGCCCGCAACTTCCCGCCAGGAGCAAGGTCGTTTTGCCGTAATACGCTTCACCGGGCGCAGACCGCCGGGCCAGTTTAAGCAGAGCCGCATGCATGTACAAAAAAGGGACCAACTGGAGAACGACGGCAAGGTCCAGCATGGTGACGAAGGCTTCCTTCACTCCGGCGCCGACGAAACTCATCGCCAGAAAAATGGCGGAAAAACCGGCATGGACGATCAGCGCAACATAGGGCGTCGCATACCGCGGGTGCAGCTTACCCAATCCGTGCGGCAAGTAGGAATCCAAGCCGGCAACAAAGGGAATCCGCGCGGAACCCGAAAGCCAGGCCGAGGCGATGCCGGCGATGGAAACGCTGAGCACGAACGCGAAGGGTGAAACGATCCAGGGCGCCTTGACCTGTTCCGCCATATGACTGACGGCCTGAACGACGCCCTGCAGGACGCCGATCTCCTGCTTGCCGACGGCCAGGAGCAGCGTGAGAGTCGCGCCGATGTATAGGAGCCCGGAGAGTAGCCCGCCCCAGGCGACGGCCCCGGGCAAGGTGCGGCGCGGGTCCTGAATTTCGTCGCCCATGACGGAGGCGAGCTCGAGGCCGACCAGACCGAAACAGATCACGCCGAACGAGCCGACAAGGCGAATATCACCCGGTATGCGCAGATCAGCGGCGCTCATGTTTGTGCCAAAACGCAGCAGTACAATCGCACCGAGACCTATCAGCGTGACCGCAGTGATGGCGGTGCCGATCCCGCCCAGGTTGTTGACCCACTTGCCGACGCCGAGGCCGAGGATGTTCAAAAGAACGAGCAGCCCGAGGAGCACGAGCGAGGCCGCAAGCGCAAACAAGTGATTGTCCGCGAGATGCCTGGCTCCGGGACCTGCGACGTAAACGGAAATGCCCACGAAATACAGAAGCACGGTCGGCACATAGAAAATGTTGTTCGTCCAGTAGCACCACCCGGAGAGAAACCCATGGAAGTCTCCGAAGACGCGCTTGGCCCAGAGATAGACGCCGCCTTCGCCCGGATAGCGATGCGCCAGCTCAATCACGGCGATGCCCTGCGGCCAGAAGAAGAGCAGAAGCGCGAGGATCCAGAGCCATACAGTGACGCCGCCGTTTGCCGCAATCGTGGGGACTACATTCAGATTGACGATGGCAACCACGAAGAGAAGAACAAGGTCTCTCTGGCCAAGGACGCGCCGCAGATGCGGCTGCGCCCGTTTCTGCAATGGCTCGGCGGTGACCTCGTTCGTCAAGAAGCATCTCCCTCGATGAGCGCGCGCGCGCCGTGCGGGTCAATGGCCCGCTGAGCCGACCGCCACGGCGCCGCGTTCCTGCTGGGCGCGAACGAGCGCGGGCGCAATTTCCTCGAACGTCGCAAGGTGCTTGTCAATGTCCGCCTCGGTGTGCTGCACGGAGATGGTCCACTGCTCGTCCCACCAGTAGGGCTGCGCCAGGACGCCGCGGTTGACCATCCCGAACCAGTAATGGCGCCAGAGATCGACGTCAATCTTGGTCCAGTCCCTATAGTTGCGGATTTCCTGGGGGTAGAGCATTAACGCGCCGTTAACGCCCGCACTCGCAACATAGGCCTTAAGTCCGGCCTTGGCGACGATGGTGCGGTAACCCTCCGTCAGTTTCTTGCTGAGCTTGCCGACGTGCGCGTAGTTCTCGCGGGTGAGCACTTCGCGGAAGGCGGCGAGTCCGGCGGCCATCGCCACGCGGTTCGTGTTGTACGTGCCGCCGTGGAAAACCTTGTGCTGCGTGATCAGGTCCATCACCGCGCGGCTGGCGCCAAATGCGGCCAGCGGCAAGCCGCCGCCGATGGACTTCGCGAGACAAATGATGTCCGGCTTCACGCCGAAATATTCGCTGGCGCCGCCCCAGGCGAGCTTCGCGCCCGTCTTGACTTCATCGAAGATGAGCAGCGCGCCGTACTTCGTGCAGATGTTGCGCAACCCTTCGAGAAAACCCGGCTGCGGCAGACACAGGCCGACGTTCATCAGAATCGGCTCGAGGATGATTCCGGCAATCTGGCCGGGGTACTGCTGGAAGCGGCGCTCCACGCTTGGCAGGTTGTTGAAGCTGGCCACGACCACATTCTCAACGGCTGATTTCGGAACTCCGGCGCCTCCGGCGACGGAATTGGGCGCGTCCGGGTCGCCGTATTCTTCGGCCTTCGGCTTGACGCTGACGAGCGCGGTGTCGTGCAGCCCGTGATACGCGCCCTCAAATTTCAGGATTTTGTCGCGGCCGGTGGCGGCGCGGGCGATGCGGCAGGCGTGCATGGTGACTTCCGT
>JBGOWC010000142.1:0-5819 GCA_041478415.1 Terriglobia bacterium | reverse complement strand
CTTTCGCGGAGTTATTCCCCACTCAAGGGCAGGTTTCCCACGTGTTCCTCACCCGTGCGCCGTGGGAGATTTGTATTGCTACAAACCCCCACGCGACTTGCATGTGTTAAGCGCGCCGCCAGCGTTCGCTCTGAGCCAGGATCAAACTCTCGTTTGAATCTGGTTGCTTAGAAATGAAAAACCCCGATTTGCATCGGGGCCAGACTTTCCTAAGCGAATTGTTGATCGCTCGATTTACTCAGACCATTCGGGCTCGAAAAGGCCGAATGGTTTCGAACGGATTCTGGCACATCGTATCGGTTGTCAAAGAGCGGGCCCCCCTGTCCAGCAGAAAGGCAACATCACAACCCTGTAAGTATAGGGATGCTGTGCAGGATTGTCAACAAGCGAATAGCGCGCGAGTAGTGGGTCAGTTTCCGGTTAGCGCGTTTAACAAGCATTTGGATTACTTCCGGGTGCGCCGTGACCCGACCGGAACGGTCAATGCTGCCGCGGAAGCTATTTCCCCGAGCGCTGTTTCGAGCGCGGCACGGTCGCGTTCGCGCCGCCATTGGGTATATAGTTTTCCCCAACGGCGCGGCAATAGCGGCGTCGAGAAGGGAGCAAGCATGCAAGCTGCTGCTATCCAAGCGGCGCCAGAAGACGTCCGCACGTTTATCCAAGAATATTTCGACGCCTGGAAAGGCACCGACGAAGAGAAAATTCTCGCCTATTATTCGCATGACATCGTACTCCACCTTCCGTCGGGAATACTCGAAGGGAAGGCAGCCGTGCGAGACAACTTTGTGCGCCCGTTCATCGCCGGGTTCCCTGGCAACGTACATTCCATTCGGAACTTAGCCCACGCTAAGAGTCTGGTCGCGGTGGAATGGAATTTTGAAGCCGTGCATAAAGGCCCCTTTGCCAACGTGAAGGCAACGGGCAAAAAGGTTCAGGTTCCTGGATGCTCCTTCTACGAATACGACCTCGGAACCAGAAAGATTCCGGCTGGACGGATTTACTTCGATTTTGCCACGCTTTTGCGGCAGATTGGCGCGGGAGCGTAGGCGCAATTGGTTGAAGAGTAGCCGGCGTTTGGAGAGAGCGGTGGGTGAGCCGACGCGGAAGGCTTATCGAATTCTCCAACTCCCGCGTCGTCGGCCACTCAGAAGTTATCCACGGCCGATTTGCCCAGCGGTAATTTGCCAACACCTGAAAAGTCGGGTAATCGGAAACTAACCCACTTCCCTTTCGCGCGGCTTGGTGATTTCCACAGCGATCCCTCGCGGTCTAATCGGGGGCGGTCTAATCCGGCTTCCGGCATGGAGGCGTGTACGGTATGCTGCGCGCGAGACACGTTGGCGAGAGGAGACGCGATGAAACGCAGGGAGTTCGCGAAGCAGGTCTGGGTAGCGGTCATGCTGGCGCCGTTCGCGGGTGTCGTTCGGGGTGAACAGGAGAAAGAAACGCCGAAGAACGAGTCCAAATTGAAATTGACGGCGGCGCAGGAAGCGGCAGTGAAAAAGGCCACAGAGCAGCGCGAGAAGATGCTGGCGGGAGTCCGCAGCCGAGTGCTGCCGTACGACCTGGAGCCGGCGTTTGTGTTTGTGGCGAGGCCGAGACCGCGGCCAAGTAAGAAGAAGAGTTAGCCACCGAGGCACAGAGACACGGAGAAAGAAAAAAGAGCGAGGGAGATCCAAATCGGGAGACCGCGATGGTGAGCGAAGAGGTTCTGTACAAGAGCGTGCACGAGTTGAGCGGGTTGATTCGCACGAGGAAGATTTCGCCTGTTGAATTGACGGAAGGATATCTCGCGCGGCTCGAGAAGCTGGGGCCGAAGCTCGGCGCAGTGGCGACGATCACGCGGGAACGCGCGATGGAAGAGGCGCGCGCGGCGGAGAAAGAGCTTGCCGCCGGGCGGTCGCGCGGGCCGCTGCACGGGATTCCCTATGGCGCGAAAGACTTGCTGGCGACGCGAGGAATTCCGACGACGTGGGGCGCGCCGCCGTTCAAGGACCAGGTGTTCGACTACGACGCGACGGTCGTGCGAAAGCTGCGCGAGGCGGGCGCGGTCCTGATTGCGAAACTGGCGATGATCGAACTGGCAGGCGGAGGCGGCTACAACAACGGAAATGCGTCGCTGCAAGGGGCGTCGCGGTGCCCGTTCAACACAGACTACTGGGCCGGCGGAAGCTCGAGCGGGCCGGGGGCGGCGGTGCCGTCGGCGCTGGTGGCGTTCGCGATCGGGTCGGAGACGCTGGGGTCGATCATTACGCCCTCGGCCTTTTCCGGCGTGAGCGGGCTGAGGCCGACCTACGGGCGCGTGAGCCGTCGCGGGGCGATGGCGCTTTCCTGGACGATGGACAAGCTCGGACCGATGTGCCGAACGGCGGTAGATTGCGGGTTGGTGCTGAACGCGATCGCCGGCGAGGACGCCGCCGACGCAACATCGATCAAGCTGCCCTTCTACTACTGGCCGCCGAATGACGAGAAGCAGGCGCGGTCGCTCGCGGGGAAAAAGATTGGAGTGGTGCGGCCGAATTTTCCAGAAGCCGGCGATGCGGAAGTGGGGGCGGCATTCGATGCAGCGTGCGAGGTGCTGAAATCGCTCGGGGCGAAGCTCGAGCCGGTGGAACTGGCGCAGTTTCCGTACACGTCCGTGGCGGTGACGCTGTACACGGCCGAGGCGGGATCTATTTTCCGGCCGTTCATCGAAAGCGGGCGCGTGAACGAATTGATTGATGAATCGCAGCGGGCGGGACTGATCTCGACGCAGTCGCTCCCGGCGACGGACTACCTGGACGGATTCCGGCTGCGGACACAGATCCAGGCGGAAACGGCGAAACTGTTCGAGAAATACGATGCGCTTGCAGCGCCGAGCCGGACGAAACTCGCGCCGCCGCTCGACCGGAACTTCGACGCGCCGCCCGACAAGAAAGACGAAAATAAAGAGGAGCAGACGCCGCCGATGCCGCCAGAGGCGTTCGATAAATGGAACGTCATCGCGATGTCGAACGTGGCGGGGATTCCGGCGATTTCGGTGCCGTGCGGGTTCACGAAGGAAAAAAACCTGCCGGTGGGGATTCAATTCGTTGCCGACGCGCTGCGCGAAGATGTGTGCATCGAGTGCGCGCACGCGTACCAACTGGCGACGGAGTGGCACAAGAAAAAGCCGAATCTGTGAAGACATTGAACGCAGAGTCAGCGAGGGCGCAAAGCCGTGGCCAGGTGAGCGGCGAGTGTTTCCAGCGCATTGGACCGACGCCAGTTGCATGCACGTGCATTTCTCGTGCGAGACATTTTCTCCTGGACGGAGTGCCAGTCCAGGATTCGCCTTGCTCCTCTCTCATCCGTGTGGTACGAGTGAAAGGCGATTGAGGGGCCGCTCTCCCCGAAGAGCCTCGCCGCCGAAGTAGCCGCAAGCATGTTGAAGAAAGTCTATCTTTACCTGATCAAACCATCGCAGTATGACGATGAGGGCTATGTGGTGCGGCACTGGCGCGGCGTGCTGCCGAGCAATACGCTGGCCTGCCTGGCCGGATTGACCGAAGAAGTGCTGGCGCAGAAGCGGCTGGGAGCAGCGCTGCGCGTCAAGATGCACTTGCTGGATGAGACGGTGGATCGCATTCCCGTGAAGCGCATCTGCCGGTCGCAGCGCGGCGGCCATACGAAGACGATCGTCTGCCTGGTGGGCGTTCAGACCAATCAGTTTCCCCGCGCAATCGATCTGGCGCGCGAGTTCCGCCGCGCCGGCCTGACGGTGATGATCGGGGGGTTCCACGTCAGCGGGTATCTTGCCCTGCTCTCGGAGATTCCGCCGGACATCCAGCAGCTCATGGACGATGGCGTAACGATCGTAAAGGGCGAGGTGGAAGAGACCTGGGGCGACCTGCTGTGCGATGCGGTCAACGGCCGGCTGAAGCCGCTTTACGACTTTTTGAACGACAAACCGGATCTGTACGAGAAACCAATCCCAGTGATTCGCAAGAAATACCTGCGGAAGTTCGTGGCGCCCAATTTTGGCACGCTCGATTGCGGGCGCGGCTGCCCTTTCGAGTGCACCTTCTGCACCATCATCAACGTCCAGGGCCGCAAGATGCGCTTCCGCTCCGCCGAGCACATCGCCGCGGCTATCCGGCGCAATTATCGGGAACACGGCATCACATTTTATTTTTTCACGGACGACAATTTCGCGCGCAACAAGAACTGGGAAGCGATCCTTAACGCGCTCATCCGCCTGCGGGAGGACGAACAGATCCCGCTGCGCTTCATGATGCAGGTGGACGTGCTTTCGTGGAAGATCAAGGACTTCGTCGCCAAGGCGCGCGGTGCGGGTTGCAACACTGTGTTCATCGGCATGGAGAGCGTGGACCCCGGCAATCTGGCCGCGGCCGGCAAGAAACAAAACCACGTGAACGAGTACCCGCAACTGATCGATTCCTACCGCGCAGCAGGAATCTCCACGCACGTGGGCTATATCATCGGTTTTCCCTTCGACAGCGTTGAGTCGGTGCGGCGCGACCTGGCCTACCTCATGCAAACGGTACGCCCGGACCACGCTTCGTTCTTCATGCTGATGCCGCTGCCCGGCTCGATGGACCATCTCCTGATGGTTCGCCGCGGAGCGTGGATGCACCCCGATTTCAACCTGTACGACTCCCACCACGAAGTAACCGTCCATCCCAACCTGAAGGACGGAGCCTGGAAGAATATTTATTCGGAGGCGTGGCGGACGTTTTACAGCTTCGAGAACATGAAGGCCGTCTTGCAGCGCAGCCCGCAAAGCAGCTATTGGAACAACTTCCTGAGGTTTCTCTGGTACAAGAATTCCGTCATGACGGAAGGACGCCACCCGATGATGTGCGGCTTCTTCCGGCTGAAAGGCCGCAGGAACCGCCGCCCGGGTTATCCGATTCTCTCCCGCTGGGAATACTGCAAAGAACGTGCGAGAGAAATCCGGACGCATCTCGCGGGCATGGTCCGCATCCTGTTCGAGATGGAAGAGCTCTGGCTGCAGACGCGCCATCCCTCCGAGGCCGAACAGCGCGTCGTCGAAGAGCTGGCGAAAATCCGCGCCGCCTACGGAAAGGTGAAGGTGTCGGACCTGCAGTCTGCTTTTAAGCGAGCCAAGGACGAGTTTCCCGCGTTGCGCGTTCCGTCGAAGCTCCACCTGTTCTGGGGCAAGTGGAGCCCACTGCTGGTTCCCAACAAGGCGTACACTCGCGCCGACCTGGAGTTCTTCTGGTGCACCGTCCGGCAGCGCTGGGCGGAACGGCGCTGGTTCCGCATCCCGGTGCACCGGGTGGCGATGAACCTCCTTCGCGAAGCGCAGCTATCCTTGCTGTTCTTTATTCACCTAGCCCGAGCGCGATAGCGGGGGCGCCGCGCTGCCGCTGTTCGGACCCTGCCGGCCGCCAAACCACAAACCTCGACCTGCCTGACCAGCGTTGCTAGGATAGCCGCAGAAGCTCATGCGACAGACTAAAGCATTGGCGAAGCGCGGGCGCCGGGAGCACAACGGCCTGGCGCAACGCGTACTGCGCTCTATGCAGCGGCAGCGGATGGCGGCGCCCGGCGACCGCGTAGGCGTGGCGGTGTCGGGCGGTGCGGATTCGGTGGCACTGCTGCTTCTGCTCGAAGAACTGCATGAGAAGCTGGGAATTGTTCTTTCCGTCGTCCATTTCAATCACAAGCTGCGTGGAAGAGCCTCGGATGTGGACGAAAAGTTTGTGGCGAAGCTCGCGGAGGCGCGAGGGCTGGCGTTTCATTCCGGGCGCGGGAACGTGGCCGCGGAAGCGAAGCGAAAGCGCGCGAATGTGGAAGAGACGGGGCGGCGGATG
>JBGOWC010000361.1:0-2565 GCA_041478415.1 Terriglobia bacterium | reverse complement strand
TGCACTTCCAGGAAAACGCCGTCCACGCCCGCGGCAACGCCCGCTCTTGCCAGCGGCTCGATAAATTCCGGCTGACCCCCGCTGGAGCTCCCCTGACCGCCCGGCAACTGCACCGAATGCGTCACGTCGAAGACAACGGGATAGCCCAGCTTCTTCAGAATCGGAAACGACCGCATGTCTACGACAAGATTTTGGTATCCAAACGATGCGCCGCGCTCCGTCAGCAGGATTTTTTCATTTCCAGTGGCGGCAATCTTTTCCACGACGTTTCCCATGTCCCACGGCGAAAGAAATTGCCCCTTCTTCACATTTACCACCCGTCCGGTCAGCGCCGCGGCCACCAGCAGATCGGTCTGCCGGGCGAGAAATGCCGGAATTTGCAGGATGTCGCAGACCTCCGCGGCAGGCGCGGCGTGCGACGTCTCGTGGATATCGGTCAGAATCGGCAGCTTTAGTTCATCTTTGATTTTGCCGAGAATGCGCAAACCATCCTGCAGGCCGGGGCCCCGGTACGATTCTCCGGACGAGCGATTGGCCTTGTCGTAGGACGCCTTGAAAATCAGCGGCACGCCGTGCTCGCTCGCGATGCGCGCCACTTCTTCGGCCATACGCCGCGCGTGCGGTTCGCTCTCGATCACGCACGGCCCCGCAATCAGAAAGAGAGGATTCGCGCCGCCGAGGCGCAGGCCGCCAACCTGAATTTCGCGTGTGTTCGCCATTGCTTGCGATTGCGCCGAAAAGAGTAGCACAGGCGGAATTCATCCCGACAGTGTCGGGAGCCTGTGCATCTTAGTCCATAGGGAAATCCGGAGAGAGGTCCCGAACTAGGCCGTGGCGTGAGGCGCAACGCCCAGCGTCTTCGCCCGCTGAAGCTCGCTCGCGGGTTTTGCCTTGCGTTTCTGATGTTCGATGGCCGCGCCGACAAAGGCCGCAAAGAGCGGATGCGGCTCAAGCGGCTTGGACTTGAACTCCGGATGGAACTGGCAGCCGAGAAACCACGGATGCTCCGGCGCCTCGATGATCTCCACGTAGTTTTCATCCGGCGTGCGTCCGGTGATCCGCAATCCCGCGCCCGTCAGAATCTTTTCGTAATCGCGGTTGAACTCGTAGCGATGCCGGTGCCGCTCGCTGATCTCGAGTTTCCCGTACGCGCGGTGCGCGAACGAGCCGGGCGTCAGCCGGCAGGGCCATGCGCCCAGCCGCATCGTTCCGCCCATTTCGTCCACGCCAAGCAGCTCGCGCAATTTGTAAATGACGCGATGCGGTGTTTGCGGATCGAATTCCGTACTGTCCGCATCGGGCAGCCCGCCGGCGTCGCGCGCGTACTCGATTGTGGCGCACTGCATCCCCAGGCAAATCCCGAAGAACGGTATCTTGTTTTCCCGCGCGTACTGGATCGTGAGAATCATTCCCTGAATGCCGCGCTTGCCAAATCCGCCGGGCACGAGAATTCCGTCCACGTGGCGGAGCCGCGCCGCGGCCGTTGCCGGCGAATCAATCTCCTCGGCCTCGATCCATTCGAGAACCGTCTTGTGGTGGTGCGCCAGGCCGCCGTGCAGCAGCGCTTCCCGCAGGCTCTTGTACGCGTCTTCGAGCTGCACGTATTTGCCGACCACGCCGATGCGCACTTCGCCCGCCGGATGGTGCAGCCCGTGGACAAGTTCCAGCCACGGCTTCATGTCCGGCGGCCGCGCTTCCATCTTGAGCAGGCGGAGAATCTGCGTGTCCAGGCCTTCCTTTGCAAAAGCCACCGGCACGGCGTAAATCGTGTCCACGTCTTCCGCCGAAATCACGCAGGACTCCGCGACGTTGCAAAAGAGCGCGATTTTTTTCTTGAGCTCCGCCGCCATCGGCCGGTCGCTCCGGCAGAGAAGAATATCCGGCTGAATCCCGATGCTGAGCATCTCCTTGACGCTGTGCTGCGTCGGCTTGGTCTTCAATTCGCCGGCGGTGGCGATGAACGGCACCAGAGTCACATGAACGAAGAGCGTGTTCTCCGGTCCAAGCTCCAGCCGCATCTGCCGGATGGCTTCGAGGAAGGGCAGCGACTCGATGTCGCCGACCGTGCCGCCGATCTCGACGATGACGAAGTCCACGCCCTCGGACACTTTCCGAATCGCCGCTTTGATCTCATCGGTGACGTGCGGGATAACCTGCACGGTCTTTCCCAGGTAATCGCCCCGCCGCTCTTTGGTCAGGATCGTTTCGTAGATGCGTCCGGTCGTCCAGTTATTGTCGCGGCTCAGTTTTGCGTGCGTGAACCGTTCGTAGTGTCCGAGGTCCAGGTCCGTCTCCGCGCCGTCCTCGGTGACGAACACTTCGCCGTGCTGGAACGGACTCATCGTTCCGGGATCCACGTTGAGGTACGGATCGCATTTTTGAAGCGTGACTTTGAATCCGCGACTTTCGAGGAGACAACCGATGGAGGAGGCGGCAACGCCTTTTCCCAGGGAGGAAACAACACCGCCGGTCACAAAGATATATTTTGGTGTCATCCGTGCGGCCTGCGTCCCGGTTTTCCCCGCGACGCGCGGCGTTTATGACCTCCGCAGGAGTGGCAGTACG
>JBGOWC010000165.1:0-5342 GCA_041478415.1 Terriglobia bacterium | reverse complement strand
CGCGGCTCGGGCGTCATTCTGAACATTTCAAGCCTTTCGGCCAAGACCGCCTATTCCTGGGGTTCGGCCTACGCCGCCGCAAAGGCCGGCATGCTCGGCCTCACGCGCGTCACCGCCGCCGAAGCCGCGCGCAAGGGCGTGCGCGTGAACGCTCTTTGCCCGGGGCCCGTCACCGAAACACAAATGTCGAAAGACCTCGGTGCCGTCCTCGCCGAAAAACTTGGCGTCACTAAAGAAGAGCAGCTCGCGGGATTTCTGAACCAGATCTTGCAGGGCCGCGCGCAGACCGCAGACGAAATCGCCCGCGCCGCGCTCTTTCTCTGCTCCGATCAATCCAGCGCCATCACCGGCCAGTCCATCAACGTGGACGGCGGCGCCGCGTTCTTCTGAAGATTGACTCGCACTGCCAGGCCACCTAGAATCTCGCCGCACTTCAATCCTTGCTGTTGACCACGCTTCTGCACTCAATGTAATCGCGAATCAGGGGGCAACACGGCAACTGCTGCGCGAAATCTGTCTCTGCCGAAAGGGCAGCTCCTCCGTATTCTCGGCGTGGGCTTCGGCATCGCCGTCGGCGTCGGCAGCACGGTCGGCGCCGGCATTCTTCGGACACCTGGCTTGGTGGCCGGGCAACTGCGGAGCGTTCCGCTCATCCTCCTCGCCTGGAGTCTGGGTGCTCTCTACGCGTTGGCCTGCTCGATCTCTGTCTCGGAGCTGGGAGCGATGCTTCCCGCGGAAGGCGGCTGGTACGTGCATGCCCGCCGCGCCTTTGGCGAATTCGGCGGATATTTCGCCGGCTATGCCGACTGGCTGGTCATGAGCGTGGCGCTTTCCTATCTCGCCACAGTGGCGGGGGAAGTCTCCGCCGGTCTTTTTCCGCCTCTTGCGGGCCACCTCAAGCTGGCCGCGTGTTTTGTCCTGATTTCCTTCGGATTGCTGCATCTCATGGGCATCCGTGTTGGCAGCCGCGCGCAGCAGCTCAATAGCTTCCTCGTGGGAGTGGCCCTCTTTGCCTTCGCCGCCGTTTGTTTCCTCTGGGGCCGCAGCAGCGCGCCGGAAGCGGCCGTGCCTGCACTTGCGCCTCGCGCAACAGGATTTCCTTTGCTCCTGGGGTTCATCGTCGCCTTCCAATCCGTGCTCATCACCTACGATGGCTGGTGTGGCCCCATCTATTTTCAGGAAGAAGACCGCGACCCGGTGCGAAATCTGCCGCGTTCGATTCTCGGCGGCGCCCTCTGCAGCATTGCCATTTTTCTGCTCATCAATCTTGCCTTGTTATATGTCCTCCCTCTCTCAAACCTCGCGGCTTCCAAAGCTCCGGCTGCGGACGCCGCACAGGTGATCTTCGGCGACGCGGGCGGGCGTATCGTACTGCTGATATCGCTTCTGACCATCCTTGGCTGCACGAATGCAACCCTGCTCGTGGCCCCGCGAATCCTCTTTGCCCTCGGACGCGACGGCTTGTTCCTGCGTCGCGCCGCCGAGGTGAATCAAGGGGGCACTCCCGCCAATGGTCTGCTCCTGACCGTTCTTCTCGCCGGCACGCTGGTTCTCAGCGGCAGCTTTGAAAAACTGATCGCCATCCAGTCCATCCTCTTGGTGGTTCTCTATTTGACGGGGTGGGTTTCTTTCTTTGTGCTGAGAAAGCGCGAGCCGGATCTTCCGCGCCCCTTCCGGGCCTGGCTCTATCCCTGGACGCCCCTCGCCGCCCTCCTGGGCTCCCTTGTCTATCTCGTTCTGAATTTCGCGAGCGACGTGCGCAATGGCCTGATCGCTTTCGCCCTCATTGGCTGCAGCTTCCCTGCCTATCGCGTCCTCATCTCTCGCCGCCGCCAAGCGAGCGGCTCGCTTCATCGGGAGAAATCGTAATCGATGATGGCCGCTCTGCGCCTGCCGCGTTCTTTCAATTCCCCGCTTCCGTCCAGCGCCGCTCCCGGCTCTGGATTGGACTTGACGAGTATGGAATAATGGGCCCACAAATGACTCGGGTTCAAAACTCAATTCTGCGGATTCAAGTGAGCGTTCGTCTCGGCCAACCTAAGTCTTCGCAGATTCAACGGCCACCGGCAGTGATACCCTTCACATTCAGGACGGATGGAGGTGAGGTGTGAGTCAGGCCACCCTTATCGGCCCGCCACAATCATTCACGGGCATCGAGGCCCGCCGCTCTACGCGCATCGATCGCGCCGTTCCCCTCATCATCTATGGCCAGAACAAGCTCGGCCAGCAATTTCAGGAAAGAACCGCGGCCGTGAGCTTGAATCTGCACGGCTGCCGTTATCCTTCGCGGCATGAATACCGCGTGGGAACGTGGGTGACGCTGTTCGTCGCCGACCCGAGCGGAGCCGCCGACCGGCTGCCTACGCGCGCCCAGGTGAGATCCATACACACTCCCGGCAGCCCGCGCGAGCTCTACCAGATCGGTGTTGAACTGGAGATTCCGTCAAACGTCTGGGGAATTTCCCCGCCGCCGGGAGATTGGCTGCATCTGTCAGGCTCGAGCATGGCCATGACGCAATCTGCGGCCGCGATCGCGCCTGCGCGAGAGTCCATGGTCATGAATATGACCCTCCCAGCAGGGCAATTCACGGAGGAGCTCCCGCCGCCCGTTTCTTCGATGGCCCCGCCCGCGCAAGAAACAGCTCCGCCGGAGCCCCCGAAGGAAACAGTTGCTGCGAAATCCCCGCGCATCGTGATCACGCCGGACAACCTCGTCGCCGCGCTGCAGGGGAAACTCCGTCAAGCCGCCGAGAAAGCGGTGCAAGCCGCCTTGGCGGATCACTTGGAGCCCGCCGTCCGCGAAGCCCTGCACACTCTTGATGAAGTTCGCCAATCGAACAGCCGGCAGATGGAAAATTCCTCGGCGCAGTACTTGGAATCGCTTTTCCGCGCTTCGCGCGAGGAAGTTTCCACCCGGCTCGAATCAGGACTCGAGGATGTTCGCGGCCGCTCGGAGGAGCAGTTCGATGCAGTCCGTGGCCGGGTCGACGAAATTGCCCAGCGAATCGATTCACTGACCACGCGTGCCCGCCAGGACTTTACGAATACGCAACAGCTTCTGGACAGAACCGTTCGTGAATTCGAGGCTAGGTTGTCCGCGCGCTTCGATGATGCCGTTGCGCGCGCGGCGGAGGGTTTCGAAGGTGCGGCGGCGCGGGTGAGCGACCGAAGGCTCGTGCGCTTGATCGAAGAAACCGAGGTCTTGACCCGGCAGGCATCCTCGCAGATCGAAGCGCGGGCCGCGGAAGCTCGCTCCACCCTGGAGACGGCCTTGCGGGGCACACTCGATGAATTCCGCCGCCAGGCCGAAATCCAGGCCGAGTTCGTTGCCTCCGATACCAGCCAGCGCGTTTCGTCTTCGCTTGCTTCCATGGACGCGGAAAGTCGCGCGGCCTGCGAGGCGCGCCGCAAGGCTCTGGTGGGCGATGTGACCCGCACCGGCGAGCAGCTCACCGAACAATTTCGTCACGGACTCAAGGCATTTTTCTACTCGTGCCTGGTTGCCGCCGTCGGCGCCGTCGAAGAGCACTCCAAGACCACCTTCGACGGCCTCACGCAGGAGGGCGAACTAGCCCCCCGCGAAATCACTGGCACCGCCTCCGCCCAGGAAAAAATCATGGGCGAGGACGAACAAGACACGCCCCCGCCGTTCCGCTGAGATTCAGAATCCCGGAACGTCATTCGCCCCAAGTCCCAACTCGTCCGCAAGCAAGAAAAAAGGGCCAACCGCTCCGGAGAGCAATTGGCCCCTGGAACATTTCTTGCTCTTACTGCAGCTTGGCACTACATCGGTCTTCGGAACGCCCGTGCCGAAAAACGCTGCCGTGCCCGGCCGTCGAAATTCTTTACTGGGCCGGTTCAGACCCTGGACGGCGGAAAGGCCGCTTGGCGACTTCCTCCGCAAACGCCAGCCCGCGCCGCGCCACCGTGAACACCGGTGCCGAGCTCTGCGCCGCGCGCGCAAGTCCTGCTTCCCAGCCCTTTTGCAACATGTAGACGATTGCGATCATCATCGCGATCGCGGCAAAGCCCATGGCGAACAGGGCGAACGCAGCAAGCAGCTCCCGAACGAAATAAAGCTGCAAAGCCACCACGACGCCCAGGAACCTCCACATCCACTTCCGGCCATTGTCCTTGATTTTCATTCTCGCCTCTGCTCCAGTCCCCAATATGGTTGAACCCCTCTGCTATTTATTCGTTGTTCTTCGCTGATTGGATGCCGCGCCAGGGTCAAGCGACGCAACCCCCTGCTCGACTGTTCTATTGGACAGCATCCACCCCCGGTTGGCGATGGTACAGAGGGCTCATTCTTGACCCCATACGACTCTCCTAGTACCCAGTCGTTTCAGGCTGAAACACTGCATCTCATTCATTGGAAAGACGTTGAGAAGAAAGGGCTTTTACCTAATCCTTTGCCTTTCCTTCCCTGTCCCTCGCTGCAGCGAACCTGTCCTTCCGGCCAGGGGTTTTGTTGGCCATCGTCTGGTCGACGGGTTGTCTGATGGGAGGGTTTATGCTCTAATCCTCGCGCGTCATCCGAGGCACTTTGCCGATGGAGACTCCCTTCGGTCTGCTGGTTATCCTTCTTACTCTTCTTCTCGTTGTCGTCACGCCGGTTCTCGCGATTTCTGCTTACCTACGCATACGGCGGCTCGAAAACACCGCCAAGGGGTTTTCACTTCCCACCATCATTTCCCGTATTTACGGGCTCGAGCAGAGGCTTGCCATACTGGAGAAGACACTCGCCTCTGGCGTTCTCGCTCCATCGGGTCCGCCACCTGTCGTGCCGGGGCCGCCGCGAGAAACTCGGCCTGCCGTGCCGATTCTTTCGGTCCCCTCGGCCGCGGCGCCACCCTCCACACCCCTGCCCCAACCGCCGAGAGCGCCTGCACCTCCCGTGCAAGTTGCTCCCGCTGTCTTTGCCGCCCCGCCGCTTGTTTCTCCCTGGGCGAAGACGTCCAGCTCGCTCGATCTCGAAACAGTCATCGCCGGTCGCTGGCTGAATCGCATCGGCATTCTGGCTATTCTCTTCGCTGTTTCGTTTTTCCTGAAATACGCCTTCGACAACAACTGGATCGGTCCGAGCGGCCGGGTCGCCATCGGCATACTCCTCGGCAGCGCCATGCTGCCCTGGAGCCAGTGGCTGCTCCGCCGCGGCTATCCTTACTTCTCCGAAGGCATCGCCGGCCTGGGTGAAGCCATCCTTTTTCTTTCGATCTGGGCCGGCTGGCATTACTACGCGCTTTTCAGTCAAACGGTCGCCTTCGGCGCGATGATCGTTGTGACGGCGGTCATGGCCGCGGTCGCTCTTGGCCGCAATTCTCAGCGCATCGCGCTTCTCT
>JBGOWC010000084.1:0-7257 GCA_041478415.1 Terriglobia bacterium | reverse complement strand
GGGGAGTCGAACCCCCGTCCGAAAAGCGCTACGGCCCGAAGCCTACATGCTTAGCTCAGTTCGTTGGTGTTCGCCCGCCGCGCTTGGAACGAGCAAGAAACGCAGCCGGCTAGTCCGATGAGTCTCGCCCGGGCATTACGGACCGAAACGCCCCGGCCAGCCTGCTGTGCGACGCCTCATCTCAGGCCCGCAGACAAAGCTTGAGGAGACGCTTGAGCCTAATTACTTAGGCTGCAAGGGCCAACGGTTGGTTGGCATTTCTAGTTTCCACCAAGTTACGGGCAGGTGGGTCCCGGCATGCCTTCGAGTCGCGACAGCTTCCGTCGAAACCGTGTCGCCCCCGTGGTCTCTTCCATTCTACGCTTTCCAGCCACGCCCCGCCACAGCATCCCCCCGCGGGGGTGCGGAGGGGAACATCAAGGCACGCCGGTACCGCTAGGCAGTTGACATACTCTTTCGCGGCTTCCAATATGCAAAGGCAGGGGATATCGGGCGATTCACCCCCGAAACGGGTATGGCCAAAGAACAAAACCCGGTCGAGCAAGCGGTTTCGCGCGCATTGCGGGAAAACCTCGAGCGCATTCAGCGCACTTCAGACGAGCTGCATCAGGCTATTGCCGACGTGGTGGCCGCGTGCGGCAGCAGCAAACCGACCAACGCGTTGCCACCGATGCTCCGGGCGCAGACCGCCGCGGCGTCACTAGCAGCCTCACTGGATGTGCTATCACGCTTCGTGGCCATAACCTTGCAGCCTCGGCCGCAGAGCCCACTGGAAACGGAAATGACGCGGCTCGTGGGCATCCCTGTCAGTGCGCCGTCCGCGCCGCCTGAACTGGAACGGCCTGTGCCGTCCATCCCGACGCCGATGGCCGCGACACCCGTCATCGAGCCGCAGATCGAGTTGGCCGCAGAAGCGGTCGTCGAAGCACCCGCAGGCGAACCGACACTCGCGAGCGACGATGGTTTTGATCTGAACCGTCTTTCCGCGGAGGAACAGGAATTGCACCGCCGCGCAAATCGAGTTGCCAAAGTATCGATGCAAGACATTAAAATGTTGCGGCCGGATCAAGTGCGCCTGGGCCGCGAGAATAAGGACCTGTGCAAACGGCTGCGTGATGACATTGAGAAAGCTCACAAAGAATACGACCGGCGTTTCCGGCCGATCATGGCCCATCCGGTGGATTACTTTTATCATTGGATGGTGCAAATCCTCGCCGACGGCGACCCCAAAGCGCTCGGCGAATATCCGTACGGAACAGCCGTGCGGCACTCCTGAACGCCAGCCCTCGAAACTCGCGAACTGGAATGCGGACATGAGCGCGTGGCGCGGCGCGACGGCGTGGCTCCTGATTGTGTGTCTGCTCGGCGGCGGGCCCGCCGAAGCATTGGCCCAATCGCGCAAACAAAAAAAGAAAAATTCCGCGCCGAAGGCCGCGCCGTGCCGGGCGGGCTGCAGGCCTGATACACCGGCGCCTGAAATTGCGGCCGCGACACCGGCGGAGGAAGCCGTACAGAAGAATTTGGCGGATCTGGCGCGCGCGCTGCACAACGGCGACGCCACTGCTTATACGAAGCTAGCCGCGTTCGCGAAAACAAATGTGGGCACGGTGTGGGCCGCGCGTGCTGCGCTAGCACTGGGCTACGCCGACTACACGAAGAATCGCAACGCCGAAGCGCGCGCGTGGTTCGAGAAGGCCAAACCGGACACGCTGCTTGGCGATTACGTTTTGTACTGGAGCGCGCAGGCGAATCACGCGTCCAAGCGCGCGCCGCAGGCGCTCGAAGAGCTGCGCGCCATCCAGCGAGACTATCCGAATACGGCGATGCGCGAGCAGGTGCTGGAAGCTCTCGCCGTCACCGCGGTCGAGACCGGCCACGCGCAGGAAGCCATTGCGGCGCTGGAGGCCTACGCGGTGAGTTCGACGAAGCCCGAACTTCTCCTGGAGCGCGCTCATGCGAAGCAGGTGGCCCGGCAGTTTGCCCGCGCCGCGGCGGATTACCAGACGCTCTACTACAAATATCCGCTGACCGACGAAGCCAAGGCCGCGGCCTCGGCTCTATCGCAGCTCCAGCGCGAGCTGCGCAAGGAATACCCAAGCCCCACGCTCGAAATGATGGAGAAGCGCGCGCAGGCGTTTTTCGACGCGAAGAAATGGCGGGAGGCGCGCAGCGAGTTCGAGAAGTTGCTCGCGCAGACGCCGCGCGACGCCGCCAACTCCACCCGGCAGCGCGCGCAACTGCGCATCGCGCAGGCGCGCGTGCAGTTGAACGCATCGCCCGCGCTCGTCGCGACGCTGACCCTGACCGATCCGGAAATTGATGCGGAGCGGCACTATGCGCTTTCGCAAATCTGGCGCACGAAAAAGAATGAAGCCAACATGCTGGCGGCGCTCAGCACGGTCACGCAGAAATATCCGGCAAGCCGCTGGAATGAAGAAGCGCTGATGGCGGAGGCAAATTATTTCTGGGTGCAACTGGACCGCGGGCGCGCGGCCGAATCGTACAAGCGCGTCCTTGAAGCGTTCCCCGGCGGCAAGAATGCCCAGACCGCGGAGTGGCGAGTGGCTTTGGTGGCCTACCTCGGCCGCCGCGCTGACGCCGATAATCTCTTCCAGGCCTTTCTTTTGAAATATCCGACGTCCGCGTACACGCCCAACGCGCTGTACTGGCTGGGCCGCGGCGCCGAGCGGGCAGGGAATCCGGCGCACGCGCGGAGCTTCTTCCACAAAGCGATGGACCGGTATCCGCAAACGTATTTTGGCCACGCCTCGGCGGAACGCCTGGCGAAGATCGGTCCCGGCGAAGAAAATCCCGCGGATTTCCTGGAAAGAATTCCGCCGCCCCCGCCGCTGCGTCCGCTTAATGAGCCGATTCCGGCGGCGGCGACCGAGCGATGGGCGCGCGCGCAGGCGCTGCGCACGATCGCCTTCGACGCGTCGGCCGAGCTCGAACTGAAATTCGCGTTCTTCGCGACGGCTTCGCCGCGGCTGCTTCTCGAAGCGGCACAAACCGCCTTCGACCAGGGACATTTTGGCGCCGGGATGGCCTACGCGCGGATCGTGGTGCCGAATTTTGAGGCGCGGAAGAAGGAAGAAGTATCACCTGCCGGCTGGAAGTCGCTCTATCCCCTGCCGTACGAAACGGCGCTGCGCCGCGAAGCCGCGAAGAACTGCCTCGATCCTTACGTCGTCGCTGGATTGATCCGCCAGGAGTCCACGTTTCAGGCGGACGCGGTTTCGCCCAAGAACGCCGTGGGCTTGATGCAGGTTCTGCCAAAGACCGGGCGCCTGCTGGCGAAGAAACTCCGGCTTCGTTTTGCGCGCGATAAACTCACGGATCCGGAATACAATCTCACGCTCGGCACGGTCTATCTGGCGGGTCTGATCCACGATATGGGCGGGCCGGAACAAGCGCTGGCTGCGTTCAACGCGGGCGAGGACCGCATCGCCGCGTGGAAAGCCGAGCGCAGCTACGAAGAGATCGCCGAGCTGGTGGAATCCATTCCTTTCACGGAGACGCGCGAGTACATACAAATCGTCTTGCGAAATGCCGAAGCCTACCGGATGATTTACGCTCGCAGCGTACCGGAGCTATGAGCGCCACCGAAAACAAAATGGCCCAGGCGGCCCACCGAATGCTTTCCGCCAAGGCCGAGCAGTTCACCGAATCGGTCATCCGCGAGATGACGCGCCTGGCCATGAAGCACGGGGCCGTGAATCTTTCGCAGGGTTTCCCGGATTTTCCCGCGCCCGCGGAGATCAAGGAAGCCGCGCGGCAGGCGATCTCCGACGACATCAATCAGTACGCCATCACCTGGGGAGCGAAGCCGCTGCGCGATGCGGTGGTGGAGAAATTTGAGCGCACGCAAGGCGTGAAGTACGACCCGGAGAGCGAGATTACCGTCTGCTGCGGCTCGACGGAAGCGATGATGGCCGCGATGATGGCGATCATCAATCCAGGCGATGAAATCGTGGTGTTCGAGCCGTTCTACGAAAACTACGGCCCCGACGCGATCCTGAGCGGCGCAACCCCACGGTTCGTGAAACTGAGGACGCCCGATTGGTCGTTCGACGAGAAAGAACTGGCCGCTGCGTTCGGCCCGCGCACCAAGGCGATCATTCTAAACACACCGAACAATCCCACGGGAAAGGTTTTCACGCGCACGGAATGTGAATTCATCCGCGACCTCTGCGTGCGCTGGAACGCATTCTGCATCACCGACGAAATTTACGAGCACATTCTCTACGACGGCGCCGAGCACATCTCCATGGCGCGGATCGAGGGGATGCGCGACCGCACCATCGTCATCAACGGGATGTCCAAGACGTACAGCGTGACGGGCTGGCGCGTGGGCTGGGCGCTGGCGCCGCCCGAAGCGACAAACTCCATCCGCAAGGTCCACGACTTTCTGACCGTCGGCGCAGCGGCGCCATTGCAGCAGGCCGGCGCGATGGCACTGCGTTTGCCGCAGAGCTACTACGAGAAGCTGGCCAGCGATTATGCGGCGCGGCGAGAGCGTTTGCTCAAGATTATCGAGGCGGCCGGGTTTCGCGTCTTCAAACCGCGCGGCGCGTACTACATCATGACGGACATCGCGCGCTTCGATTACCCGGACGACGTCACCTTCGCAAAGTTTCTCGTTGAGAAAGCCGGTCTTGCCGTCGTTCCCGGCTCGAGCTTTTACAACGAACCAAAGGATGGCGCCTCGCAGGTCCGCTTTACCTTCTGCAAGAAGGAGAGCACCTTCGCCGCCGCCGAAGAGCGGCTTGCGCGCTTACCTGAACTGTTAGCCCATCGCTGAAGGCGGACGCTCACTTTGTTTTTCTACAGGAGTCTATCCTCGGTAGAGAAGGAGCTCATTGATGCGAGCCATCCTGGCAGCCGTTGTGTTTCTTGCCGCGACGCCTGCGTTTGCACAGAATGCGGCGCCCCCTCACGCATTCGACTATGACCAGAAGGCGCCGCTGGACGTCCAGGAAGCCGGCGTCGAGCATCGCGGCGACGTCGCGGTGCATGATATTTCCTACGCCAGTCCAAAGGGTGGCCGAGTGCCGGCGTATCTCGTCGTGCCGCCGGGAAAGGGGCCATTCGCCGCGGTCATCTGGGGCCACTGGTACTGGTTGAATTCAGACTTCTTCAACCGCAAAGAGTTTCTGGATGAGGCTGTCGCGCTCGCTCACGCGGGAGTTGTTTCGCTGCTAACGACATGTCCGGGCGCGCGCCCGGGGCACGTGGTGGATCGCGATCCGCTGGGCGAGGGGCAGATCCGCGATCGCATCCAGCAGATTGTGGACATGCGCCGCGGCGCAGATCTGCTGCTGGCGCGCAAGGACGTGGACGCGCACCGGCTCGCTTATGTCGGCCACAGTTACAACGCGACGACCGGAGGCTACCTGAGCGGAATTGACAAGCGCTTCAAGGCCTTCGTGCTGATGGCCGGGAACCTATCTGATGAAGTGGATCTTCAAACAAAAGAATTCCAGGATTCTAGGAAGCAGATTGGGCCTGAAAAATTCGACGCGTTTCTTGCGAAGTATGGTTGGCTGGACTCCGGCAAATTCGTTTCCCACGCGGCTCCGGCGGTGGTGTTTCTCCAGTTTGCCACGAAGGAGGATTACCTCACGCCCGAGCGCGCGCGGCAGTACGCCGCGGTCGTGAGCGAGCCGAAACGCTTCAAGCTTTACGACGCTCCGCATGCGCTCAACGCCGAGGCCTGCCGCGACCGCATCGCGTTCCTCACCGAACAACTGAAGCTAAAAGCCCTTCCGGCTGCAGTGATCGCCGGAGTTCCGGAACTGGTGCAGCCGCCCGCTCCCTCGCCCAACTAGAGTTCACGCGGCTCGACAATTCTGCAGGGCGCGTCAATAGAGGGCGAACTTGAGCACCAGCAAAATCACAACGGTGATCACGGACGCCACGACTGCAAGCCGGAACTTCTCTCCGAAGTAGAACGAGACTGCAACCAGAGTGCACACGGCCGCGACCAATCCGCCGAGGACGAGCGGCTCGGCTTGCGCGAGAGTAAAGCGCGGGCCGAGGGCATACTTCAGACGAAAGTACTCTCCGAGCGTCCGAATCAGGGCGGCGAACTGAATGATGATGCCGATCTTCGCGGCATTGCGTGGAGCGATGCGCATAGGCTGGAACTCCCCGACCGAGTGACATCCTAACACCCGGGACCGGCGGCCGGCTGGGGGCGCACTTTCCTATTGACATTCGATACGAGGGGCGTACTCTCTACTCGGATGTCTATAGGAGGGCGCATGGCCCCCGATCAAACGGAACTCCTGCAGGGCACGCTCGACATGATCATCCTGAAATCACTGGCGCTCGGCCCGCTCCACGGGCTGGGTGTGGCGCGGCGCATCGAGCAGGTCACCCGCGGCACGTTTCAGGTGAAGCCCGGCTCGCTCTTTCCCGCCTTGCACCGCATGGAAGAAGAAGGCTGGCTCGCTTCTGCCTGGGGCGAGTCAGAAAACAATCGCAAGGCGAAATATTATCAGCTTACGAAAGCGGGCCGGCGCCAACTCGAGTCGGAAACGAGACGATGGGGGCGGATTTCCGTGGCCATCGCTCGCGCGCTGGAAGCGAGCTGATTTTTCGTCATGGCCATGCTGCAGAGAGTTCGCAACCTATTCCGCCGGCTTTTGCATCGCGGCGCCGCTGAGCGCGAGCTCGACTCCGAGGTGCGCGCTTATGCCGAGCTGCTGGCCGACGAAAAGACAAAAGAGGGAATGACGCCCGACGAGGCGCGCCGCGAAGCACGTCTCGATCTGGGAGGTGTCGAACAGGTGAAAGAAGAAATCCGCAGCGCGCGCGCCGGTGTGTGGCTCGAAACGCTCTGGCAGGACACCCGCTTCGCCGTGCGCATGCTGCGCAAGAATCCCGGGTTCACCGCAATTGCCGTTCTTACGCTTGCCCTCGGCATCGGGGCGAATGCGACGATCTTCTCTCTGGTTCACGGCATATTGCTCCGGCGATTGCCCTACGTATCCCCGGAGCGGGTTGTGATGATTTGGGAGAAACGCATTCGGGAGAACATGCTGACCAACGTGGTCTCTCCCGCCGATTTTCTCGACTGGCGAAACCAGAACCGTTCTTTCGAGGGCATGGCGGAAGTCAGCTACACCCAGGCGGATCTGTTGGGAGGCACCGAACCGTTGCGTGTGCCGGCCGCGCTGGTTGGACCGGACTTTTTTGAGGTACTGGGCGTACAGCCGGAGTCCGGGAGATGGTTTGCGCCAATTGACGAACAGG
>JBGOWC010000358.1:0-2575 GCA_041478415.1 Terriglobia bacterium | reverse complement strand
GTCCCGCCCGTCTCGCCGCATCTCGCGGCGCGCTGGGCCGGCACGGAGATCGATCTGAACAAGTTCAACATCCCCGGCCATCTGACAAATCAGGCGCTCATCGTCGAAGGCGCCGGCGGGCTTCTCGTGCCACTCAACGATAGACACTTCATGCTCGATCTCATCATCCGGCTGCAGTTGCCGGTGATTCTCGCCGCGCGAAGCGGCCTCGGGACGATCAATCACTCGCTGCTCTCACTCGCGGCGTTGCACGCGGCGGAGTTGCCGGTGCACGGCGTCGTGCTCATTGGTGAACCGAACAAGGACAACCGCGAAACGATCGAGCGCTACGGCCATACAAAAATCATCGGAGAAATTCCGCGTCTGCCGAATATCCACCGCACCGCGCTGCTCCAGGTTTTTCTGAACTATTTCGATCGCAACGCGTTTCCCCGATGAGCGCAGAAAAGCCAGGCCTCCGGATCTGGCATCCCTTCACGCAGGCGGCGCTCGACCCGCCGCCTCTCACGGTTGCGCGCGGCGAAGGCGCCTATCTGGTTCTCCAGGACGGCAGCCGCGTGCTCGATGCCATCTCGTCGTGGTGGGTGAATCTTCACGGTCACGCGAATCCCCGCATCGCCGCCGCGATTGCCGAACAGGCGCGCAAGCTCGAGCAGGTCATCCTCGCGGGATTCACGCACGAGCCGGCCGAAGAATTGGTCCTCCGCCTGCGCAAGTGGGTGCCCGCGGAGCTCACGCATTTCTTTTTCTCGGATGACGGCTCGACGGCGGTAGAGGTCGCGCTCAAGCTTGCCGTGCAGCACTGGAGCAATCTCGGCCGCGCCGAAAAGCGCGAAATCGTCGCGCTCGAACACGGCTATCACGGCGACACCGCGGGAGCGATGTCCGTCAGCGACGATTCGCCGTTTACCGAGCCGTTTCGCGCGATGCGCTTTGACGTTCACCGCGCGCATTCGGCGTACTGCTATCGCTGCCCCGTCGGTCGCAAGCGCGAATCCTGCCACATCGAATGCGCCGAGAGCCTCGAAAAGCTTTTAACCGAGCGCGGCGAACAGATCGCCGCAGTGATCGTCGAGCCGCTTCTCCAGGGCGCGGGCGGAATGATCGTCCATCCGGTCGAATTTCTCCAGAAAGTGCGCGCGCTCTGCACCCGATTCAACGTGCTCTTGATTGCCGACGAAGTCCTCACCGGTTTCGGCCGGACTGGAAAAATGTTTGCCTGCGAGCTGGCCGGAATCGTTCCTGACCTCATGTGCCTCTCGAAAGGAATCACCGGCGGATTTCTCCCCATGGGTGCGACACTGTGCACCGACCGCGTCGAGGCGGCGTTTCGCAGCGAGGATCGGCGGCACACGTTCTATCACGGGCATTCCTACACCGGGAATCCGCTGGCCTGCGCCGCCGGATGCGCCAGCCTCGCAATTTTCGATGATGAGCCCGTCTTCGAGCGCATCGCGAACATTGCGCGGATTCATTCCGAGCGCCTCGCGCGCGTGAAAGAGCTTCCCGCCGTCGGGGAAACTCGCCAGATCGGCACCATTGCGGCAATCGAGCTGCGCACCGATGACGCCGGCTACCTTTCGACCTTGCGCCCGCGCCTCTACCGCTTTTTCCTCGACCGCGGAGTTTTGCTGCGCCCCCTCGGAAACGTTGTGTACGTCCTGCCGCCCTACGTCATCGCGCCCGACGATCTCCACCGCGTTCATGACGTCATCACCGAAGCGATTCAAACTCTGCTTTGACGCGGGGGCCTGCGCTCTTTTGCCTGCTAAACTGAACGAACGGATTTGACGGGGGACTGGCGTTTGCCATCGAAGCTCGCTCTGCTGAGGAACAAAGTTGCCGCGTTCGCCGCTGGTCTGGGCGCCGGCGGACTGTTCCTCATCTCTTTTCTCGACTCCTCGGTGCTCACCTTCCCGATCATCAACGATTTTCTGTTGATCGAGCTCGCCATCAAGCATCCCGCGCGCATGCCGCTCTATGCTCTTGCCGCAACATTCGGATCGGTTGCCGGCTGCGTGCTTCTGTATTTCATTGCGCGAAAGGGCGGAGAAGCGTTGTTTCATCGCAAGGCGGGCGCGCGCGCCGCTGCCATTCGGCATTGGACGGAGCAGAACGGCTTCTTCGGCGTCCTGATTGCCGCGCTGCTCCCGCCGCCAACCCCATTCAAGATTTTTGTTTTTGCCGCAGGTGTCTTCGAAGTTCCGCTCGTCAACTTCACCCTCGCCATTCTTTTCGCTCGGCTCTTTCGCTATTTGGGCATCGGCTATCTCGCCGTCCGGTACGGAGCCGATGCGTTACCCTATCTGACGCACCACAAAGTACAGTTCACCGTCCTGGTGATTTCCGTCGTGACCCTCAGCTACCTGGCGTCGCGCCATCTCCTGAAACACAAGGTGGAAAAAAGCGGGTAATTGCCGCGCGGGCTGCTACTTTCGAAGATCCCGCTCCCAGACGATTTCCTGCCCGGTGATCTTGCCGTTCGCATCCAGCTCGACGACAACCGCAAGAGCATTCCGCGATGCGCCGGTGGCCGCATAACGCAAATCCCTCAACTCGAACCGATACCCATCCG
>JBGOWC010000205.1:0-4537 GCA_041478415.1 Terriglobia bacterium | reverse complement strand
GACCTCGCCGGCTTTGACGCGCTTGATGTAGTCCGGCACCTTTTTCACGGAGCCGATTTCCATCAGCATCCGCAGAACTTCCTCGTTGGCGCCACCGTGGAGCGGGCCATAGAGCGCCGCGGTGGCCGCAGCCGTCGCCGAATACGGATCTACATGCGAGCTTCCGACGCTGCGGATGGTATTGGCCGAGCAGTTCTGTTCGTGGTCGGCATGCAAGATGAACAGGACATCGAGCGCGCGCTCGAGAGTCGGATTCGGACGGAACTTCAGCTCGGTCGTGCGGAAAAGCATGTTCAAGAAATTTCCCGGATAGCTCAGTTCATTGTCCGGATAGACGTAGGGCATCCCCAGCGTATGGCGGTAGGAAAACGCCGCCAGCGTGGGCATTTTGCCGATGAGCCGCCAGGTCTGCTTCTTGCGCGACTCCGCGCTGAAGATATCTTTCGCGTCGTGATAGAAGGTGGAAAGCGCGGCGATGGCGGAGATGAGCATGCCCATCGGGTGCGCGTCATAGTGGAAGCCGTCGAGAAATTTCTTGATGCTCTCGTGGATGAACGTGTGGTGGGTGATGTGCCACGTCCAGTCCTCGAGCTGCGTCTTCGAAGGCAGCTCCCCGTGGAGCAGGAGGTAGGCCGTCTCGAGATAGGTGCTCTTCTCCGCCAGTTCTTCGATTGAGTAGCCGCGGTAACGCAGGATGCCGGCGTCGCCGTCGATGAATGTGATGCGGCTGATGCACGAAGCGGTGTTGTTGAACGCCGGGTCGTAGCTGATCATGCCGAATTCGCCGGCGTCCACCTTGATTTGCCGCAGGTCCATCGCGCGAATGGTGTGGTTGGCGATGGGGATTTCGTACTGCTTGCCGGTGCGATTGTCGGTGATGGTAAGCGTTTCCCGCGGCATGGTGGCGGCCTCTGGCTTGGCAGTGCGCGAAGCTGACTGAACGGGATTCATGACCCGGTCCCCGGTGGAAGCGGCGGCTGGAGTGCGACCGCCCTGGTACTGTACACCAATCGGAGCAGCGGCGGGAATGGGCGAGGAGAGGGGATTCGAGCAAGTGCTTGCTCGTCAAGGGGTAATGGGGGGTAAGGGGGTTAGGAGCGGCGTGGGACTCGGGTTAATTCTCCTCTTGACAATTGTCGTTATAACGAGTATTATTCCGCGTGTAATCCGAGGAGGCAGGCCATGATTCAGATTCGGCGCAGCGAGGACCGCGGGCACTTCGACCACGGCTGGCTGGACACGCATTTCACTTTTTCTTTTGCGGACTACCACGATCCGAAGCACATGCACTTCCGCACGCTGCGGGTGATCAACGAGGATCGCGTGGCGCCGGGCGGCGGGTTTCCGACGCATCCGCACCAGGACATGGAGATCGTCACCTACGTTCTCGAAGGCGGCCTGGAGCATCGCGACAGCATGGGGAACGGCTCGGTCATCCGGCCCGGCGACGTCCAGCGCATGTCGGCGGGCACGGGCGTGACCCACAGCGAATACAATCCGTCCGCGACCGAGCCCGTGCATCTGCTCCAGATCTGGATGTTTCCGGAGCGCAAGGGCATCAAGCCGAGTTACGAGCAGAAGAGTTTTTCAGACACCGAGAAGCGCGGACGGCTGCGCCTCGTGGCCTCGCCCGACGGCCGTGAAGGCTCGGTCACAATTCATCAGGACATTGAGCTGTACGCGGCCGTTCTTGGCGCAGGTGGGTCCGTCCGACATGAGCTGAAACCAGATCGCCATGCGTACGTGCAGGTGGTGCGCGGGAGTGTGAAGCTCAATGGACAAAAGCTCGAAGCAGGCGATGGCGCAGCGATATCGGAGGAGAAGACCGTCGAGCTCATCGGGGTGAAAGATGCGGAGATGCTTGTCTTCGACCTCGCATGAATGCGGGCCGCGCCAAATTCGAGGCCAATTGTGCCCGAAAGGGTAGGAACTATGCGGGGGAAGCGCCCAATGGCTCGAAGGTAGCTTTGAATTTCGGTTTACGCGCGGAATAGAGTGCGTAGCCGGCGCCAACAAGACCGAACAGGAGCGACAAGATACCGTTGCCCTTCATCTCGATGTCCCATAAATGCACGAGGATTGCCTTCAGGAGATGTACGGAGAGGGGAATCTGTTCTGCCTTCATTACGGCAAGCGTGTAGAAGATCGCATCGCCGAACAGAACGCTTGCGATGGTCAAAAGCGGAATAATGATCTGTCCGAACCGGGTAACTTTTCCCGTGCCCTTGAGGACGGCGATGGCGACGAGGTAGCCGATCAAGATGGCGCCGTAAAGGAAAATGTAATTAATCGCGTAGGCGATGACACCCCAAGCGACAGCACCGAGGAGCGCCGCGCCGGCCCCCAGCACCAACCCGTTGGGATAATTCGGCTGCATCGCGTCGTAGTTCATGGCCGCTTGATTGAGATCTTGGCGGATTTTTTCCTGGCAGGAAGCGCAGATGTAAGATGGCAGGCCGTTCATCAGCGTCAGGGAGGACACGGAAGAGCTCTGGCACTGCTCGCAACGGCCGTCGAAGCCCGGCGTGACCGTCTTCACGGTTTCGCGCAACGTCTCCGCAAGCTTGGCGACGTTTTCCGGCTTGGGTTTGGTGAAGGAGTATTTCCACTCCCAGCGCAGGAAATCGTTCCCGACCGCCCCGAGTTTCCACTGCAACTTCTTCGGCAGAGCGGCATTTTGCTTCAGCGCCGACGTCAGAAGTTCCGGCTGCTCGAATTTCTTGAAACGCAGGAGGACCATCACCTTATTGCCGTCACGGGTGCGATGGAATCCGATGATGGTTACGCAGCCGTCGCGCGAGCCGATCACACTGCCCGATTTTCTGCCCCAGGGACCCTGGCGCGGGTAGTGCTGGAGCCCGGTGAGTGAGGCGAGTTGGCCGAGATAGGCATTTTCATTCATCGAATCGGCTCCTTCGGCACCGACTGGAACGACGAGAGCGCAGACATCCAACCGCGATCACCCAGCCAAGAAAATACGACATCGTTATCACATCCGGAGGACGTGTCAAGAGGCGAACAGCAGATGATGACGGTCCGCCCAGTTCGCGGGTGTATTCTCGATGGCAAGCACTGGGGTTGAGTCAGCCGCGCGTGCGCTCGAATTCGCGTAGGAAGCTGACGAGCGCTTCAACGGCTTCGAACGGGACGGCGTTGTAGAGCGATGCGCGCATGCCGCCGACGGAACGATGGCCAGCGAGACCCACGAGTCCGGCTGCCTCCGCTTCCGCCGCGAACTGCTTCTCGATGGCTTCGTTTTTCCCCGCCACGCGGAAGACCACGTTCATCCGGGAGCGCGAATCCTTCTCGACCGGGCAGGTATAGAAGGCGCTCGCGTCAATCGCATCGTAGAGCGTTTTTGCTTTGCGCTCGTTTCGCTTCTCGATAGCTGCGGGCCCGCCCTCCGCCTCGATCCACTCCATCATCAAGCCGACGATGTAAACCGCGAAGGTCGGCGGCGTGTGGTAGAGCGAGCGCTCCTTGATATGCGTGCGATATTGCAGGAGCGTCGGGAGATTCTTATCCGCGCGCTCGGCCAGATCGCGGCGAACGATAACTACGGTAACGCCCGAGGGTCCGAGATTTTTCTGCGCGCCGGCAAAAATCAGGCCGAAGCGGCGCACATCCAGCGGGCGGGATAAAATATCCGAGGACATGTCGGCGACAATCGGTACGCTGCCCGTTTCAGGGATTGTCCTCCACTGCGTGCCCTCGATCGTGTTGTTGCTGGCCATGTGCACATAAGAGGCGTCCGGCGAGAAAGCAATTTCATCCACACGCGGCAGACGGGTGAACTTCAGCGCTTCGGTGGAAGCCGCAAGGCGATACGGCGTGCCTTTCTTGAGCTCACTGATGGCCTTGCCGGTCCACATCCCCGTGTGCAGGACGTCCACCGGCTTCCCCGGCAAACTGAGATTCATGGGCACCATCGTGAATTGCAGGCTGCCTCCGCCTTGCAGGAAAAGGGCGGCGTACTCTTCCGGAATCGCGAGATGGCGCCGCAGCCCCTGCTCGGCGCGCACCATAATCTCCTCGAATTCGCGCGAGCGATGGCCCATCTCCATCACGGACATTCCGCTTCCGCGGTAATCCACCAGCTCTTCACGGATGCGCTCCAGCACGGAAAGCGGCAGCGCCGACGGTCCGGCGTTGAAATTGAACGCGCGATCAGTGCTGCGTGCCGGAGATTGGGAAGAGGTCACGATGCAGAATTCGTTTCGTTCAGATTTCTCAGTGTGCAGGGTGCACTGGCGCGGCCCGCGCGACACTCCAGATTATCAGAAGTCTCGCGCGCATTTGAGGGATGCCGTGATCCTTCGAATGCAAGATGGACCTTGCCGGAATCAGCCGGCTCGTTCCATGCCGGCGTGGGTGCCGGTGTCGCTCGGCTGCGCGACACCTTATAGCTTTATGGACGTATCAAGGGGGTTCCGTCTTGACTCAAAGCGTGAGTGCAGGCACAAATAAAGCAGGTTTTTGCATGGGGAAGCATCTTCAGCGAGTGCGCGCCTCTCTCCCCGCGTCGGTGCGTGCGTCG
>JBGOWC010000072.1:0-7716 GCA_041478415.1 Terriglobia bacterium | reverse complement strand
CGGGAAAAACCGGCCGGGCGAGGGGTACTAGTCCCCGCCCGACGCACGCAACCGCCCCCCGAGGGGATCAGCTCTTCCGGGTGAAGCGGAAGATTTCGGTTTTCATTTGGCCGTTTTCCTTCCAGGTCCATTCCTGCGTCAGGTGCGTGGCGTCCGCGAGGTTGAGGACCAGTTGATGCATGTGGCCGGCTGTTGGGCTGGCCAAGTTGGTGGCGCGGACGAAGGAAAAAGTGAATTTTGTCGGAGACCCGGTGATCGCAGCGGTGCGCATCTGCGGCTGGTTATTGGCGCTGCAATAGTGCGTCATGGCGAGGCGATCACCGTCGGCGGAATATACGCTGATCATCTCGGAATCATCCTCCGAATGGAGCCGTTCGAGCACGGCCGTGCCGCCCGAAGCGAGTTCGTAGGACACGTGGACGGATTTGCCGCTCGAGTTCGTGCCCTGCCATTCGCCGGCGAGCGTTTTCAACTGGTCCAGACTTGCAGCGGGCTTTGTTTGCGCCGCGAGAAAACCACTAGTGAGAATTACCGCCGAGAGGGCCCATCCTGCTATTTTCTTCATCATAGTTCTCCTTCGAGATTTAGGATTATGCAGAAGCCTCCAAAACTTTTCCAAGAATATCGAAGCAACCGGTCCAGCCCGTGTTGTGGAGATCGCGCAGGTGCGCGTTGGCGAAAAGCTCATGCGTCAGGATGACTTCCGTGGATTTTCCGCGCTCGAAAAATTCCACGGTGATGAGCGTCTCGTCGCTTTCGGAAACTTCGCCCTCGCGGACCGGCGTCTTTTTCCAAGCCCAGGTGAAAACGAGTTTCTCCGGAGGCAGCACTTCCCGGTAGATGCCACGGAGCAAATAGATGTCCCCGTTGATGTTCTTGGTTTCCAGCTTGTAGTGGCCGCCGGTGCGGACATCGAGCTCAAGATAACGCGTGG
This sequence comes from Terriglobia bacterium, assembly GCA_041478415.1. GTDB lineage: Bacteria > Acidobacteriota > Terriglobia > Acidiferrales > UBA7541 > Acidiferrum. The sequence goes on along the minus strand of JBGOWC010000072.1, from coordinate 6,782 downwards.
TGTTCGCCGGATTATCGCGGCACATCCACTGTTCTAAGATTTTCTGCTCGGTCCATGCGCGGAAGATTTTTTCGCGCGGCGCCGAGAAGACCCGCCGGATCTGGAGCCAGGTGTCCGGGCTTTGCTGCGGAGTTGCCATGGTTGGTTCTCCTCTGCTTCGGAAAGTTCGAGATAGCGTGCCAGGGCATCGAGCTGGTTTTCCCAGAAACGGCGGTACTGCTCAATCCAGGAGGCGGCCTGCTTCATCGGCGCGGGGGCGAGGCGGCAACGATGCACGCGGCCGTCAATCTCACGCGCGAGAAGGCCGGCGGACTCGAGGACGCGCAGATGCTTCGAGACAGCGGGGAGGGAGACGTGGAAGGGCTCAGCCAGCTCGGTGACGGAGGATTCCCCGAGGGCCAGGCGCGCAAGGATAGCGCGGCGGGTGGGGTCGGCGAGGGCGGAGAAGGTGGAATCCAGCGCGGCCTGTGAATGTTTAACCATATGGTTTAGTATTATTCCACGGAGACCCCGTGTCAAGAGGAATCTTTCGGGGCCGGCGAGCTTGCGGATTGTTGAGCGATACAGGCTATAAAATGGAGGTGGAGGGCGGGGAGAAAAGCCCCACACGCAAAACCCGCGTATGGGGCACCCAATTTCAACTCCTCACTATACGCCCGGGCCACCCGCCACCTATCCGATCGGATCGTCAGACTTCGTTGCCGCTCTGTCGCGAACTGTGAAGTAAATCTTGCCATCCTCTGCCGCCGTAAAGCTTCGGATGAAGCCACATTCTCGCCAGATCGGGGTCACTTCGATTAGAAATTGGTCGTTTGGTCCTTCGGCCTTAGAGCGCAGCGTTCTGTATTCGATTCTGTATCGTTTGCTGACGTCCTTTGACGGCACTTGAGGGAGATTTTCCGGATATCCCAGCTGTGGGTGTTCTTTCCGAAACGCTTCAACCGTGGCTGTGAGTGACCGTAGCTCTCTTAACGCGGCACCTTCCACCGCCGCAGCCGGAATGGAGGTTATATTCGGCCGCCCTATCAGCACGAGCAGAGCAGAACACACTAGCAAGACGAGCCGACCGCGATTGCCCAAGCGAAAGAAGAAAAGCAGCCAGATCCACACGAGAGAACCATTTGTCCAAAAGATTATTGGACCGTGGAGGATCCCAAAGCACCGTTGCGAGTTAAGGATTCCCAGAAAAAACAACGTGAATACGCTGCTCCACACGGCCGCCCAGATCCATGCGATAAGAGAAGGAAAGCGGCGATTCGGATTTGACGACACTTTGGAAAGTTTACTACGAAGGGCTTCTGAAGCCTTTAGCGACTGTTACAGCGAGAGACTCGGCCACGGTTGGGCATGACTTTCTCTTGACTTTCGCTTTTTATTCGCCTATAGTGCGGGGCGGTAGAGGAAACGGGAGACGGGTGGCGGCTCCATTGTCTTCGGACTCTCACGGGCCGCCGCCCGTATTAAAGATACCGCATTCCGATTCCCTGCCGGAGATCGTGATGAACACCTGTGTTGAAAACGTATTCCCTACACCGCCGCCTGTGGCGCAGGGCCTTAACCCTGCGACTTTTTCCGATGAGCCGCAGCCTGACACGCCGGCGCAGAAAAGCTGCGGCCCTTCCTCGGCTTCGCTCGGAACAAGTTCCGGGCCGCGCTACACAAACCCGGTGAAGCGAGACATTGGCGGAGTGCAGGAAGCAAATTACCGAATCCCCGGGATCGTACACGTGGATGTGGACGCGTTTTTTGCGTCGGTCGAGCAGGTGCTGAACCCGCGGCTGCGCGGGAAGCCGGTGCTGGTGGGGCGCGGCGTGGTGGCGTCGGCGAGCTACGAAGCGAAATTCCGCGGGGTGCGCACGGCGATGAGTTTTCGCGACGCGCTGCGGATTTGCCCGAAGGCGGTGGTCGTCCCCGGACAGTACGAACATTACGCTGATTTTGCGGAGCGGGTGCGGCGGATCCTGGAGACCTATACGCCGGCGGTGGAGACCGCGGCGCTGGACGATTTTTATTTGGATTTTGCAGGGACCGAGCGGCTGTATCCGGATTACGAGGCGGCGCTGCGGCGGCTGCAAGCGGAAGTAGCGGGACGGACCGGGCTGAGCGTTTCGGTGGGCGCGGCGACGACGAAGGCGGTGGCGGCGGTGGCGTCGCGGCTCGAGCGGCCGCGGGGATTCCGGATGATCGCGCCGGGCGAGGAAGAAACGTTTCTCGCGCCGCTGCCCGTGGAAAAGCTGCACGGGATTGGGCACACGCATGCGACGACGCTCGGCGAGCGCGGGATTACGACGATTGGCGAACTGCGGCAGGTGCCACGGCCGGTGCTGGAGGCGGCGTTCGGCGAAGTGATTGGCCGGCAGATCTGGGAGCGCGCGCGGGGGCTCGATGGGCGCGAAATCATGATGCCGGCGACGCCGAAATCGGTTTCGCGCGAGACAACGATCGAGGGCGGGACGATTGACACGGAATTTTTGGGCGGCCTCGTCGAGTATCTGTCCGAGCGAATTGGCTCGACGCTGCGGGAATACAAAAAGCAGGCGCGGACGATCGGGCTGCGCTTGTGCTACGCGGATTCTTTTTCGGCGCACCGGGCGGAAAGATTGCCGCAGCCGACGAACGACGAGCGTGCGCTGCTCGACGCGGCGATGGCGCTGTTCGAGAAACTCTTCACGCGGCGGGTGGCGGTGCGGTTTATCGGCGTCAGCGTGACGAACCTCGAGCCCGACCGGCGACAGAACGAGCTCTTCGATCGGGATGCGAATCGCCGGTGGTATCTGAATCGCGGGGTGGATGCGGTGCGCGGACGCTACGGCTGGAACGCGGTGTTTTACGGCAAAGGTTTGCAGTTGCGCGAGCATTATGCGACGAAGCCCGGCGGGCTGGTGCTCTCGACGCCGTGTTTGTCGCGGTAGCTGATCCGGGCCGCTCGACGGCCCTTTGCGAAAACCCCACCTCTAAAAAGGCGGGCTACAAACTTCCCTTCCTGTTTCCTACCAAGCTCTTCGTCTGTCATTCCGAATGAAGCGAGGAATCTCTCTTCGATTCTTCTGTTTTTCGGAATAAGACAAAGAGAGATTCCTCGGCCCGCAAAAATCGTGGGCCTTGGAATGGCAACAATTTTTGATGCCTATGTTTGTTCATCTCCATTGTCACAGCCAGTACTCGTTCCTGAGGGCGGTGCCGTCGCCGGAGGAGCTCATCGCCGCGGCGGCGGAGCAGAAGATGCCGGCGGTGGCGCTGACAGACACGAACGGGATGTACGCGGCGGTGCCGTTTTATCAGGCGGCGCGAAAGGCGGGCGTGAAGCCGATTGTGGGGGCGGTGGTGGATGTTGCGCAAGAAAGCAGCGATCGAAGAGAGATTCCTCGACTTCGTCCCGATGAAAACCATCGGGACGCCGCTCCCTTCGACTCCGCTCAGGGCAGGCGGAATGACAGACAAAACAATACAGGCGCGGATGCGGGGCAAAGCGTTCCGTTAGTGCTGCTGGCGGCGGATGCGGAGGGGTACAGCAATTTGTGCGCGTTGGTGACAGAGCGGCGGCTCGGCGGGGCGGCGGGACAGTCCAGTTCAAGCACCCGTAGGGGCGCGATAGATCGTGCCCCTACGGAAGAAGCGGAGCGATGGGCGAGGGGCGACGCGGTTGAAGGAGAGCAAGAGAGCGAGTTCGCACCGGCGCGAGGTGATGGCTGGCCGGTGACGATGGAAGCCCTGGCGGCACATAGCAAAGGAGTGATCGCGCTGATGCCGGCAGCGAATATGTTTTTTCCGCCACGATTCCTCGACTCCGCGGGCCGATTGCATCGGCCCGCTTCGCTCGGAATGACAGGAAAAAAGACAGATACAGGCGAACACATTGCGCGATTGAAGGAGATTTTTGGAGACCGGCTGTACATCGAGGTGCAACTGCTTTCGCCGGGGGACCGGCGGACGCTGCGCGAAGCGGAGAGGCTGGGGCACGAGCTGGGCGTGCCGCTGGTGGCGACAAACAACGTGCATTTCGTGCGGCCCGAGGAGCACCTGCACCATCGCGTGTTGAACGCGATTCGCACGGGCGGGCTGCTGACCACAGTGGCGCCACCAGACATTACGAGCGGTGAGGCTTGGTTCAAATCCGCAGCCGAAATGCAGCGGCTGTTTGCGGATCATCCGGAGTATGTACAAGCGACGCTCGAAATCGCGGAGCGCTGCAACCTGGAGCTCGAGCTGGGCAAGACGATTTTCCCGGAATTTCCCGTGCCCGAGGGCGAAACGCCGTTTTCGTATTTGTGGAAGCTGAGCTTCGAAGGCGCGCGGCGCCGCTATCGGCCTCTACGGCCTCCGGTACTTTCACGGCTGACGCACGAACTCGAAATCATCGAGAAGCTGAACCTGGCGCCATATTTTCTGCTGGTGTGGGACATCGTGGAGGAGGCGCGGCGGCGGGGAATTCCGGCGGTGGCGCGCGGGTCGGCCGCGAGCTCGATGGTGACGTATTGCCTGGGGATTTCGCGCGTCTGCCCGTTGCGATGGGGGCTGTACTTCGAAAGATTTTTGAACGAGCAGCGCGGCGACTGCCCGGACATTGACATTGATATCTGCGGAGCGCGGCGCGACGAGCTGCTTGATTACGTGTACGAGCGCTGGGGCAATGAGCACGTAGCTCCCGGGGCCCGGCAAGGGTCCCGCGTGAAAGAGAGCCGGCAAGGCCCTCGCGTGGCAGAGAACCGGCAAGGTTCTCACGTAGCAATGATCGGAAGTTTTATTACCATGCATGCCCGCCTCGCCATCCGCGAAGTGGCAAAAGTCTTTGGCGTGCCGCCCGCGGAGGTGAATCACTTCACGCGGCGGCTGCCGCACCGGCCGATGCGCGAGATTCTATCCGCAATTCGCGGGCTGCCGGAGTGCCGCACGCTGCCGGTGAACAACGAGCCATGGAAAACAATCCTGCAAGTGGCGCTGCGGCTGGACGATTTTCCGCGGCACCTGGGAATTCATCCGTGCGGGACGGTGATTGCGGCGCGGCCGTTGACGAATCTGGTACCGCTCGAGCGCGCGACGAAGGGGATCATCGTCACGCAGTACGACATGAACGCGATCGAGGCGCTCGGATTGATCAAGATGGACCTGCTCGGGCAGCGCGGGCTGACGACAATGTCGCTGGCGCTGGACAACATTGAGAGGGCGAACAGCTTCGGATCAACAATACAAGAAAGAGAGATTCCTCGACTCCGCGAACCGACTTCGCCGGTTCGCTCCGCTCGGAATGACAGGGAGGGGAGGGATGTGGCGGCGATTGCGCCGGATGGAGAGACGCCGCGGCCAAAGGCGCGAGAGATTGACTTCGACGCCATTCCGGAAAATGACGCGACGACGTGCGCGATGCTCGCCGAAGGCCGCACGATGGGGCTTTTTCAGATCGAGTCCCCGGGGATGCGCGGGTTGCTGCGCGCATTACAGGCGAAGACGCTCGAGCAGGTGGCCGCGGCGCTGGCGCTGATCCGTCCGGGGGCGTCGGAATATGGATCGAAGGAATTATTTCTGAAGCGGCTGCGCGGTCAGGAAAACATTACGTACGCGCATTCCTCACTCGAGACAATCCTCGGCGACACGCTGGGCGTGTGCATTTATCAGGAGCAGGTGATGCAGATCGCGCAGGCGGTCGGCAAGATGTCGCTGGCGGAAGCCGATCTTGTCCGGAGATCGTCGGCAAAATTCTCCGGAGAGCGCGAGCGGGAACGATTGCGGGCGAAGTTCCTGAAGGCCGCGGAGCAGATGGGGCTCGCGGGCAAGGAGCGTGAAGAAACCTGGCTGATGGTGGAAAAATTTGCGGGGTTCGGATTCTGCAAGGCGCACGCGGCGACGTATGCGGACATTTCGTATCGCATGGCGTATCTGAAGGCGCATCACCCGGCGGAATTTATGGCGGCGATGTGCAGCGCCGGCGCGGGGTTTTATCACGTCTCGGCGTACGTGGAGGAAGCCAAGCGCTGGGGGATCGAGGTGCTGCTGCCGTCGGTGAACCACTCGCGGGTGGAGTACACCGTCGAAACCGCGGATGGGCAAGGCCGGGGCAAGCTGCGCGTGGGCTTGCTGCAAATCAAAGGGCTGCGGATCGAGACGCTGGTGACGATTGTGCGGGCACGCGAGGCGGGCGGCGCGTTTTGCTCGCTCGAGGATTTTTTGCGGCGCGCGCCGGTGGAGCGCGATGAGATGGAAGCGCTGATCAAGTGCGGCGCGTTCGACGGGGTCACTTCGCTGACGCGGGCGGCGCTGCTCTGGCAATGGAATTTGTTGCGGATGGAAAGACAACGATGCGGACAGGCAGGAGCGCACTGCTCGTCGGAGACGCTGTTTCCCGCAACACAGCGGGAAGAGACGAGCAGCGCGGCGGTCGAGCGGATGTATGCGCCGGAGTACACGCCGAAGCAGAAGCTTGCGTACGAGCGGGAAATTCTGGAGGTGTGCGTCAGCGGGCATCCACTGGATTTTCTGCCGCGAAGCGGCGAAGCGTGGAGCGACGAGCTGCCGCGGCTGCGCGGGAGGCGCGTGACGCTGTGCGGGTGGGTGGTGACCTACCGGCACGTGGGGACGAAGAATTACCGCAACATGATGTTCGTCACGCTAGAAGATCAGCGCGGGGTGTTTGAGGCGGTGCTCTTCCCCGAAGCGTACGAGCGGCACGGCGGACTGGTGTTTGAGACGCGGGCGCTGCGCGTGACCGGGCGGGTCGAGGCGGATGGGCAGATCAATTGCGACACGATGGCGGCGTTGAAGAAGTGACTGGCGGTTGGTGACTCGTG
>JBGOWC010000263.1:0-3755 GCA_041478415.1 Terriglobia bacterium | reverse complement strand
GTTCGTTCTTGCAGGATGCCCCGATTATCGCCGTAAGCGCGAAGACCGGCGCGGGGCTTGGCGAATTGAAAAACGCGCTCGTGGCCGAAGCCGAGCGTGTTCCGGACAAAGACGCGGCGAAGTATTTCCGCCTGCCCATTGACCGCGCCTTCGCCGTGAAGGGTTTTGGCACGGTCGTGACCGGCACATTGATTTCTGGAAGCGTCGGATCAAGTGACGAAGTCGAACTATTCCCCGCGGGCCAGCGGCTGCGCGTGCGCGGAGTGCAGTCCGGTGGGAAAGCGGTCGAGCGCGCGTCCGCGGGCCAGCGCACGGCCGTGAATCTTGCCGGGATTGATTACGCTGCGGTGCAGCGCGGAATGGCGCTCGCGGCGCCAGGACTTTTCCGCACAACGCGGCGCCTGGACGCGCGCATCGAGCTGCTGGCATCTGCGCCGAAGCTGAAGAATCGCGCGCGCGTCCATTATCATCAGGGCACGGCGGAAACGATTGCTGAGATTCATCTGTATGGGCGCACGGAACTCCTTTCCGGGCAGTCCGGGCTTGCGCAACTTCGATTGCAGGACGATGTGCTCGTTCTTCGGGGCGACCGCTTTATTCTGCGGCAATTTTCGCCGGTGGTGACAATCGGCGGCGGCGGCGTGCTCGACCCGCTTGCTTCGCGGCCCATCCGGCGCGACGCAAATCGCGAAGTATTTCTGGAAACGCTCGAGCGCGGCGGGGCGGCAGAAATTATTTTGGCGATGGCCGAACGCGCGCCGGACGGGTTGCCTCTTGCGGAGATCGTCGCGCGGACGGGCTGGTCCGAGGCCATAGTGCAGAAGGAAGCGACCTTACTCGCTGCGGCGGGGGAATTGCGCCGGGTGAGCGAGCAGCCGTTCGTGGCGGTTGCCGGCAAGATTTTTCAGCAGCTTTGCGAACGCATGCTGGCGCGGGTCGAACAATTTCACAAAGATAACCCACTCCTGCCGGGGATTCCCCGGGAGGAATTGCGCGCGAATATGGGCCGCAGGCTGAGGCCGGAAACGTTTCGCGCGGCGCTCGAAGCACTCGCGGCGCAGCGCAAGATCGAACCGGCCGGGGAGTTCGTGAAATGCGCGGGCGCGGCCATTGCGCTGCAACCGGAGGAAGCCCGCGCGAAGGAGCAGATCGAAGCCGCGTTTGCCTCCGCGGGATTGGCGGTGCCCGCGGTGAAAGATGTCCTCGCGAAACTGCTCGTGGATTCCAAGCGCGCGGAGAAGCTTCTCCAACTTTTGCTGCGGGAGCAGCGGCTCGTCCGCGTCACGCCCGAATTGGTCTTCCATCGCGACGCGCTGGCCGGACTGCGCGAACGGCTCCGCGGTTACAAACAGGCGCACGGCGGGAGTATCAACGTTTCCGCGTTCAAGGACCTGGCGGGCATCAGCCGGAAATATGCGATTCCGCTCCTCGAATATCTCGACCGGCAAGGGGTCACGCGGCGCGCCGGGGACGAGCGTGTCATCTTGTAGCCCGGCCCCGCGGACAGCTTGTTGCGCCGCGCCCACAAACGTATACTTGCTGTCTGCCTAGAATAAGAACGGTGGCGCGGCCCAAGGAAGTATTTGGCGCCCGCCGAAGGCGGGAGGAATATCCATGGAATTCCCGATGCACTGGCTGGTCATCCTGGTGGTCGTACTCATCCTGTTCGGCGGGCGCAAGATTCCGGAGTTGATGCGCGGCCTGGGTGAGGGCGTCCGCGGCTTCAAAGAGGGAATGCACGGCAATCCGCAAAATCCGGGACAGCCGGCGCAGTCCTCAACCGAAAAGCCAGCGGAAGAAAAGAAATAAGCGCGTAGCGCGGGGCGACGCCCCGCGGAGGTTTCAATTTCCGGGCGGCCCGTGCGGCCGCCCTTTTTGTTTTTGGCGGCGCGTGCCGCGCTCCGTCAGCCCTGGTCTTCGCTCCAGCCGAGTTCCCGAAGAAGCGAGCACAGCCGCGCCAATGGCAGCCCCACCACGTTGAAATAGCAACCTTCGATTCGAGGAATAAATCGCCCGGCGAGGCCCTGGATGGCATACGCGCCGGCCTTGTCAAAAGGCTCGCCACTCGCGAGATAGCGCGTGAGGTCCGCTTGTTCGAGCGCGCCAAAGGTGACCAGCGTCGTTTCGACGACGATGCGGCGCTCGGCATCGGGAAGCCGGATGAGCGCCAGCCCGGTGAGAACGGCGTGGGTGCGCCCGGCGAGCTTTTCGAGCATGGCGCGCGCGTCATCGCTCGAATGCGGCTTGCCGAGGATGCGACCGTCGAGCACCACGATGGTGTCCGCGGCGATGACGATGGCCGGACCGACGGCACGCGCGGCGACGAGGTCGGCCTTGGCTTCCGCCAGGCGGCGGACCAGGTCCTGCGGCGCTTCGCCGGGGAGCGGCGCTTCGTCCACCGCGGACGAGAGCATGGCGAAGTGCAGGCCAGCGGCGCGAAGTATTTCGGCGCGGCGTTGCGAGGCGGAGGCGAGAATCAGCTTCATGCGAAATCTTTGCCGGCAAGGATACTACAGGGCGATGGTGACGGGTGACTGGCGAAGGAATCTGCTCGCAAGTTCAAGGACCGCTAGATGACGACGGATTCCTGGTATTCGCCGAAGACCTTGCGCAGCGCGTCGGAGATTTCGCCGATGGTGGCGTAAGCTTCGACGGCTGTGAGAATCGCGGGAAGGAGATTTTCCGTTGTCGCGGCGCGGCGCGAAAGTTCGGCAAGCGCCGCTTGCACGCGAGCTGCATCGCGGCGGGCACGCAGGGCGCGGAGGCGCTCGACCTGTTCACGCTCGAGTGCGGGATCAACCTTCAAGACCGGAATCGCCCGATCTTCCTCGGCGACGAATTGGTTCACGCCGACAACGATCTGTTCGCCGCGCTCGATGGATTGCTGATACTCGTACGCCGCCTTCTGGATTTCACCCTGGACGAAGCCGCCCTCGATGGCGCGCAGCATTCCTCCTAAAGGGCCTCCCATCGCGTCGATTTTCGCGATGTAGTCGGCCGCGCGCGCCTCGATTTCATTGGTGAGATGCTCGATGGCATAAGAACCGCCCACGGGGTCCGTGGTGTTCGCCACGCCGGTTTCGTGCGCGAGAATCTGCTGCGTGCGCAGGGCGATGAGAGCGGCGTCTTCGGTGGGTAACGCGAGCGCTTCGTCCAACGAGTTCGTATGCAAGGATTGGCAACCGCCGAGCACCGCGGCGAGCGCCTGAATGGCCACGCGCACGATGTTGTTCTCCGGCTGCTGCGCAGTGAGCGAAGAGCCGGCCGTCTGCGCGTGGAAACGCAACAGGAGCGAGCGCGGGTCGCGCGCGCCAAAGCGTTCGCGCATGATGCGTGCCCAGAGCCGCCGCGCCGCGCGGTACTTGGCGATCTCCTCGAGCAGATCGTTGTGCGCATTGAAGAAAAAAGAAAGCTGCGGGGCAAACTCATCCACGCCCAGCCCCGCATCCAGCGCCGCCTGCACGTAGGCGATGGCGTCGGCGAGGGTGAAGGCGACTTCCTGCACGGCCGTCGAGCCCGCTTCGCGGATGTGATAGCCGGAAATCGAAATCGTGTTCCACTTGGGCAGATTCGCGCGGCACCACGCGAAGATGTCCGTAACGATGCGCATCGCCGGGCGGACCGGATAGATGTACGTGCCGCGCGCGATATATTCCTTGAGGATGTCGTTTTGAACCGTGCCCGAAAGTTTTTGCGGGTTTGCGCCTTGCTTCTTCGCCACCGCCACGTAAAGGCAGAGCAGAATCGCCGCCGTG
>JBGOWC010000342.1:0-2845 GCA_041478415.1 Terriglobia bacterium | reverse complement strand
TGTGCTCGACTTCATCGAGCTGATGCTCGAACGCATCGGCATGCAAACGCCAGAGTGTGCGGCGCGTCAGGCGCAGGACGTCCGCGCTCAATTTCCGCAACTCATTCAGCAACTCGTCCACTCCGGTTGTGAGCCGGCCATCCGCAACGAGGCGTGACACAAGACCAAGGCGTTGCGCCTCGCTTGCAGAAATCGTGCGGCCAGACAAAATCAGGTCCGCCGCGGCGCGCATGCCCGCCAGCCGTGGCAGCGTGAGCATGGCCACCGGTGGAAAGCAGCCCAGTTTGATCTCCGGTTGGCCAAATTGCGCGGACTCCTCGGCGATGACAAAATCGCAGAAGGTCGCCAGCTCCATCCCGCCGCCGAGGCAAAGTCCGTGAACTGCAGCGATGGTCACGCACTCCGCTCGCGCCAGCCGCCGGAAGATGGCATGAAATGCCGCGAGCATCTCGCCGACGCGCTCGGGCACATGATCGCCAATCTCCGCGCCCGCGCAAAATCCTTTCGGAACCGCTCCCTGCAAAACCAGAAAATCACATTTTGGCAGCACGCGCTCGAGCTCGCGGTCGAGCGCCTGCATCATGGCGATGTCGAGCACGTTGAGCGGCGGACGGTCCAGCGAGACCCACGCCGTCCGGCTCTCGACCCGCGAATGAATTGTCTCTGGTTCGCTCACGCTGTCCTCAAGCGGCGCGCTCGTCACCGACCCTGAAACTTCGGCGGCCGCTTCTCAAAAAACGCGCGCATGCCTTCGCCCGCATCCTCGGAGCGGAAACACACAAGCTGCTGCTGGACTTCTTTTTCCAGGGCCGTTTCCAGTGCGGCGCGGTCTGCTCCAAACAAAACCTGCTTCACCGCGCAAACCGCGATCGGCGGCCCCTGCGCGATTTTCTGCGCCAGCGACTTCGTTTCCACTTCGAGCTGGCTCCCAGGAACGACGCGATTCACGATCCCGAGCCGCAGCGCCGTCCGCGCATCGATCATGTCGCCGGTGTAAAACATCTCCGCCGCGCACGATGGCCCGACAAATTGCGGCAGGAAATAGGTCGGGCCGTAATCGGGGAACAGGCCAACCTTTGCGAAATTCATGCCCAGGCTTGCTTCCTCCGCGGCAATGCGGACGTCCGCCGCCAGCGCGATGCTCATCCCCGCGCCGGCCGCCGCGCCGTTGACCGCCGCGATCACCGGCTGCTTCATCGTCCGCATCGTCATGACCGACGCAATTCCCGCGCGCAGCAGCGGTTCGAGCTGCTTCACATCGCCGCTGTCACGTCCCGCGCGGATCGCGCCGAGGTCGCCGCCCGAGCAGAACGCGCGTCCCGCGCCGGTCAAAACGACGACGCGGACCGAGGCATCTTCGGCCACGCGGTCCAGCGCTTCGCTCAAGGCGATTGCCAATTCGTTATTCAGCGCATTCAACCGCTTGGGGCGGTTCAACACCAGCGTGGCGATTCCCTCGTGCTGCGCCGTCAACACCAGCGGCCCCGCCGCGGCCGGCTGCGCTGCGTTGCTCATTGCGCCTCCACATGAACCATCAGCTTCGCCAACTGCCGGAACAATCTAAGCTTTGGCCCCCGGCCCGTCGCGTTCGCGCCGCTCGCCGAGGGCAGGACGAACACGTGCGCTCCATACAGCGTCTGTTTCTGCGCGCCGAGCTTGCACGCGCGCTGCGCGAACTGCTCGAACGTCGCCTTGCCGTGGAAGGCCACCATGCGCGGGGCGAACTCTTCGAGCTTTTGCGCCAGGACGATGCGCCCTTCCGCAAAATCCTGCCGCGTCAGCTCTTCAACGCCTCTTGTCGGGCGTTTCACCAGATCCGTAAGCCCAATTCCGAATTCGATGATGCGCTTGTCATCTTTATATTCGAGCGGCTCCGGCACGACGCCGCCGTCATACAGCAGCGGCCAGAACTGGTTCCCGCGGCCCGCGTAGTAATGCCCGGCGCGCACGGACGACTCGCTCGGGTTGCAGCCAACGATGACCAGCTTCATCCCTTTTCGCAAATAGTCGGGCAGCGTGCGCATCTAGAAAACTTTCACCCACGTTGTCTTCCATGCTGGGCTCAATGTCATTTCCCCTTGAACTGCGGCGGACGTTTCTCGACGTACGCCGCGAGTCCTTCTTTCGCATCCTCGCTCGTGAAGAGAAATTGCTGCAGCTCGCGTTCGATCCCCAGCGCCTCGGCGAATCCCACTTCGGAGCCGGTCACGACCGCTCGCTTGATGCGCCCCACCGCGCGCGAGGCCTTATTCGGCGGGCAGAACTGTTTCGCGTAGGCCATGAGGTCTGCCCAAAACGTATCGCGGTTATAGATATGATTGATCAGCCCCCACTCAAGCGCCTCTTCAAAGCTGAACATCCGGCCCGTCACCATCAGCTCGATCGAACGCGCATTGCCCAGCGCGCGGCACAGCCGCTGCGTCCCGCCCGTGCCGGGCAGCACGCCGAGGTTCACTTCCGGCAGGCCGATCTTTCCGCCATCCGCCCTGGAGATGCGGATATCGCACGCGAGCGCAATCTCGAGTCCGCCGCCGACCGCGTGGCCGTTCAGCGCCGCGATCACCAGCTTGGGAGTCTGCTCCAGACGGCAGAGCGTCTCATTCGCGTGCAGGCAGAAATAGTATTTGAACTGTGGGTCCGCCTTCGTGAGCATCGGGATGCTCGCGCCCGCCGAGAAGAATTTTTCGCCGGCGCCCCGAAGGACGAGCACATGGACGCCTTCGTCCATTCGCGCCTTGAGGATGGCGCTGTCCAATTGCAGCATCATCTCGTGCGTGTACGTATTCGCCGGCGAATCGTCCAACTCGAGGATGGCGATGCCGTCCTCGACGCGGTAGTGCACCAG
>JBGOWC010000317.1:0-3129 GCA_041478415.1 Terriglobia bacterium | reverse complement strand
GCCAACACCGAATACCTTGTCCGTGCCGACGGCATGGCGGATATCACTCGCATACTGGACCGCATCGCAGCCGGCAGCTCCACCGAAGAGGCTTTGCGCGAAATTCTTCGCAGCGACTACGAAGAAGTGATGAAGGGCGCCGCGGATTACCTGCGGAAAAATTACACCCGCTGATCTTCGCTCTTGCAGCGCGCGCATTCGAGCGATTGTCTTTTCCCACGCACACCGACGGCAGAGGCACTTTGAATGAACACGGCCTAGCCTGCGGCCAGAAGCGCTGCCAGCAGCGCCGCGCGCTGGGGCAGGGTGCGAAGGACGATGTGCTCGTGGGTGCTGTGGGCGCCGTCGCCGACGGCGCCGAGACCATCGAGCGTCGGCACGCCGAGCGCCGCTGTGAGATTTCCGTCGGAGCCGCCGCCGGCCATGCATTCGCCGAGCGCAAAACCCATTTCCCGGGCGAGTTGCCGCGCCCGCGCGAAAAGCGCTGAACTGCTCTTGCGTTCGAGCGGCGCGCGGTTGAACCCGCCACGAACTTCCATGCGCGCGCCAGGAAGAATCGGCCGCAGCGAGCGAAGCCGGCGCTCGATCCGGCGCATGTCGGCGACTCGCAGCGCGCGCAGATCGAGCACCGCGTGGGCGTGTTCGGCGATCACGTTGGTGCGCGTTCCGCCCTCGATGATGTCCGCGTTCACGCTGATGCCACGCCGAAGATCGTTCCAGGTTTGAATACGCGCAAGCTGTTGAACGATTTCATGAACGGCGTTGACGCCATCCTGCGGCGCGAGGCCCGCATGCGACGCGCGGCCGTAAACGATCAATTCCGCTTCACCGACGCCTTTGCGCGAAGTTTTCAGCAGCCCCCGCGGCCCGAAAGACGGTTCCAGGACGAACACGGCATCGCTTCGGCGCGCTTCGCTTTCGATGAGTTTCCGCGAACTGCCGCTTCCAATCTCTTCATCCGAATTCCAAAGAAAAACGATTCGTTTCCGCAGAGTGATCTTCGCTGCCCGCAATGCGTCCAGTGCGAACAGCGCCTGGACGAGGCCGCCCTTCATGTCGAACGCACCCGGCCCGTAGGCTTTTCCATTTCGGATGCGGAACGGCATTGTTTTTGCGGTTCCCGAGGCGTAGACCGTGTCGTAGTGGCCCAGAACGAGAAGCTGGCCTTCCGGCCGCCGCGTTCCGTTCCAGCAAGAAATGCGCAGGTGGTCCCCGCGATGCTTTTGCGCAATGACTTCCACACGCGCGCCGCGGCGCCGCCATTCATCCGCCAACAAGCGGCAACAACGGTCGGCCGGCGCCTTCTCGAGGCTCGGAGACTCCGCGCGTACGAGCCGTTCGAGTGTCTTGGTCATCGCGCCGAGGCGTGGCCGGAGCAGTTGGAGCAGCTTTTTCGAGAGCGCGGATTCAGACATATCCCGCGTATGCTAACAACCCGTCGCAGCAGTGGCAAATGGGCCTGGAGCGGATCGCGCGTTTCTCTTCAGGCCAGCCCTCGCTTATAATGCAGGGTTTGCACCAGCTTCGTGCAACTCGCCGCCTGCACCTCTGCGGAGAGACCGGGAGAGCGGATGATCCTCGACGCCAAAGGCATCCAAGAAATTCTGCCGCATCGCTATCCATTCCTGATGGTGGACGCCATTCTGGAAATTGAGCGGTTCAAGCGCATTGTGGGCTTGAAAAACGTCAGCATCAACGAGGCCTATTTTCAGGGACATTTTCCGGGCATGCCGATCATGCCCGGGGTGCTGATCATCGAAGCGATGGCCCAGACGGGCGGCTTGCTGCTCCTGAAGGAAGTGCCGGACCGCGAGAAAAAGCTGCTGTACTTCATCGCCGTGGATGGAGCGCGTTTTCGCCGCCCGGTCCTGCCCGGAGATCAGCTTCGCATTGAAATGAAGGTGGTCCGCTGGCGCGGAGATTTTTGCAAACTCGAGGGCAAAGTGACCGTCGGCGGGGAGCTCGCGGCCGAAGCGACGCTGATGTGCAAGACGGTCTACCGGCAGGACGCCGGCGCGCCGCAGAAATCGGCGGAGTGATGCGTTCTTGATGGGGCCGTTGATGAGCATGACTGAAATCCACGCCCAAGCTGTGGTCGCCGCGTCGGCGCACCTCGGTCCCGGCGTGCGCGTCGGCGCGTTCGCCGTGGTCGGGGAAAACGTCGAGCTTGGCGAAGGGTGCGTCCTTCATCCGCACGCGGTCGTGCAGGGGCCGGCGCGCATCGGCCGCAATAACACTTTCTTTTCGTTTTGCGCCGTGGGAGGCGATCCGCAAGACCTGAAGTACAAGGGCGAGCGGACGGAACTGCACGCCGGCGATGGGAATACTTTCCGAGAGTATGTCACCGTGAGTCGCGGCACGGCCCATGGCGGCGGGAAAACGGCCATAGGCAGCGGGAACTTGTTCATGGCTTATGCGCATGTCGCGCACGATTGCCGCGTAGGAGACAACACCGTTTTTGCGAACGGCGCCACGCTGGCAGGACACGTCAGGGTGGAAGATTGTGTCAACGTGGGAGCGTTTTCGGCCGTGCATCAGTTTTGCCGTGTTGGGCGCTATGCGTATATCGCGGGTTTCGCCGTCATCACGCAAGACGTGCCGCCATTTTCCCTCATCGTCACCGAACGCGAGACAAAATCCTACGGGGTGAACATCATCGGCCTCGAGCGTCGCGGCTTTGACGCCGAACGCGTCAAAGCGATCCAGGATGCTTACCGATTGCTGATTCGCTCGAAGCTCAACACCACGCAGGCGATCGCCGAGATGCGCCTGAAGCTTAACGGCTCGGCCGACGTCGAAGAACTGATACGCTTCATCGAGTCGGCCGAACGCGGCATTGTGAAATAAGATCGCTCGCCCATGCCAGCCATTCCCGATCCAAAAACTTCGGCGGCCAGTTTCGCAAAGGACGGCTGGGGCCTCATCGCCGGAAACGGGCGCTTCCCATTTCTTGTGCTCGAAGGAGCGCGCAGCCAGGGCATCGAGATGGCCGTTATCGCGCTGAAGGAAGAAGCCTCGGCGGACCTCGAGCGAACCGCGCGGCGCTTGCACTGGGTCAGCCTCGGCGAATTAAGCAAAGCGATTGACCTGATGCACAAAGAAGGCGTGACACACGCGGTGATGGCCGGG
>JBGOWC010000220.1:0-4310 GCA_041478415.1 Terriglobia bacterium | reverse complement strand
GTATTTCCGCGTGCTGGCGTCGGACGGCAATCACTACGTGCTTCGCCACGAAGAAGCGCAGGATGTTTGGAGCCTCGCGGGATTCCGTTCCGCTCGCGCGGAGCAAGCGCCGATGCCGCCTCATTCCGATCCCGACGCGAATCGCCCGCCGAGTTGATCGTTCCTAGACCGCTCTCACCGCGGGCTTGCGTTCCGCAAGCAGGCTGCGGACCACGAACCAGCAATTCGCCGGGCGCTCGGAAAGCCGCCGCATAAAATATGGGCACCAGTCCGTGCCGAAGGGCACATAGACCTGGAGGGTGCGGCCCTCGGCGTGAACTTCTTCCTGCAGGTCGCGCCGGATGCCGTAGATCATCTGAAATTCGTAGCGGCTGCTCGGAAGTTTGAGCCGAGCGATTTCTGCTTTGGCGTGAGCGAGCATCATCGGGTCGTGCGTCGCAATCGCCGGCAGGAACGAGCCCTGCGCGGCGCCCTCGAGAAGAATCGTCGCGAGACGCTTGAAGTTGGCGTCCACATCGGTCTTGCCCTGCACGGCGATATGCTTGGGCTCGCGGTACGCGCCTTTCACCAGGCGGATTTTCGGCCGCAGCGGCGCGAGGCGCTGCAAGTCTTTTTCCGTGCGGTGAAGGTACGCCTGCACCGCAAGGCCGCAGTTGCCGAACTCGCGCTGAATGCCTTCGAAAATATCCAGCGTCACGTCCGTGTAGCCGCTGCCCTCCATGTCCATCTCGATCGTCCGGCCAAGCGCTTTGGCGCGCGCGGCGATTTCGCGGGCAAACGCGGCGCAAACGTCGCGACCGAGATCGAGGCCAAGCTGCGTCAGCTTGATCGAGATGTTGCCGGCGAGATTCTTGGCGTGGAGCGCTTCGACCATGTGGATGTAGCTGTTACAGGCTTCGCGAGCGGCGGCTTCCGTGGAAACATTTTCGCCGAGATGGTTCAGGCTGACGCGGCGGCCCTGGCGGCAGAGCTCGTCGCTGGCCCTGAGCGCGTCCTCGAGCCGCTCGCCGGCGACAAACCGCTGGGCAAATCCGTATTTCATTCCGCGGCGCGCGATGGGGTTGGTCACGCTGCGCTTGGTGGAAAGCCAAAAGATGAAATTGCGAACGAGCATCGGTTCTACTCCGCCGGATTGGATGAAGGAAACCGTTCGAGCATACGGACAGGAAATCGCTGCGTCAATCAAACACTCAAAATGCGCATTTGACGATTCCGCACTGCAGGACGATCGCGCGCAACTTCCTTTCGTCTTGGGGGTTAGTATCAGGAGGGTGCCGTGTTCTTGGCCCCGAATCTATTGGCGGGTGAGATTTTGATGAGTTTGCGTTCGCGCCAGAGTGCGCCGTCATGCGGCAAGTATGATATCCCGCGAGCCATTCTCGCCGGCTTGCTCGCTTTCGTTTGCGGCGCTTCGCTCACGCTCGATCTACCCGCGCTCGCCGAAGCAAGAGACACCGCGACCCCGTCCAGTACAACCGACAAATCGAAACAAAGTCCCGTTCTGAAGGGCCTGCCCATCACCGAGCTTTCCGAAGACGAAGCGATTCTCCACGCGCTGAACCGGCTCGCGTACGGCCCGCGGCCCGGCGACGTCGAACGTGTTCGCCAGATGGGCCTCGCGAAGTGGATCGAGCAACAGCTCAATCCCAATTCGATCGACGACAAAGCCGTCGAAGCGCGCCTTGGAAACTATCCAACCTTGAAAATGTCTTCGGCGCGGCTGATGGAGGAATATCCGCAGGCGAAGCAGGCGGCGAAGCAGGCTGGCTTGACGATAGAAGAGTATCGCCGCGAGCAACAGGAGAAACGCCGCGCCGATGCGGCCGCCGATGCGATTGCCAAAGATTCGCAGCCTTCGCAGGAACCGCCCGTGACGGAAAATTCCAACGCTCCCGCGGCGATGAAAGAACCCGCGATGGACAAGCCGCGCCCGCCGATGGAAGCGGGGAAGCGTGACGCCCTGGGCGGCGGAGATCCAAATTTTACACCGCGTGCTCTCGACGCGGACAGCAAGAGGCCGCAGCGCGTCATCGCGGAGTTGAGCATGGCCAAGATGACGCGCGCGATTTACAGCGAGCGCCAGCTCGATGAAGTACTCGCCGATTTCTGGTTCAACCACTTCAATGTGTTCGCGCAGAAAGGCGAGGACAAGTGGCTCCTCACTTCTTATGAGCGGGACGCGATTCGCCCGCACGTGCTGGGAAAATTCAAAGACCTGGTGACGGCGACGGCGAAGAGCCCGGCGATGCTCTTTTATCTCGACAATTGGCTGAGCGCCGATCCGAAGGCTGCCGAGCGGGTCGCGCCGCAACGTGGCATGCGCCGTCCGCGGTACCGCAACGGCCCCTTGGGCGGCATGGGCCGTTCTCACCCGCCGCGGCCCGCGCCGAATGGGCAGGGACAGAACAAGCAGAAAAAGGAGCGCGGGCTGAATGAAAACTACGGCCGCGAGCTAATGGAGCTGCACACGCTCGGCGTGGACGGCGGCTACACGCAAAAAGACGTCACCGAAGTGGCGCGGTGCTTCACCGGCTGGACGATCGGCGAGCCGCGCCGCGATCCACAATTCAAATTCGAGGACCGGCTGCACGACCGCGACGCGAAGTACGTCCTCGGGAAGAAAATCCACGCGGGCGGAATAAAGGACGCCGAGGAAGTGATTGAACTGCTCGCCCGCCACCCGAGCACGGCAAAATTCATCTCCACAAAGCTGGCGCGGCGCTTTGTTTCGGATAATCCGCCGGCGGCCCTCGTGGACCGCATGACCAAGACGTTCCAGTCGAGCGACGGCGACATACGCGCGGTCCTGAAGACGATGATCGATTCGCCGGAATTTTGGTCGCGCGACGCCTATCGCGCGAAGATCAAGACGCCGTTTGAGCTGGTTGTCTCCGCAGCGCGGGTGCTGGGCACCGACGTGGACGTGCCGCTGCCGCTCGTGATGTGGGTCGCGCGCATCGGCCAGCCACTTTATCTGTGCCAGCCGCCGACCGGTTATTCCGACAAGGCGGAAACGTGGGTCAATACCGGCGCACTGCTGAACCGGCTGAATTTTTCGCTCGCGCTCGCGAGTAACAGGATGCGCGGCGCGCGCAGCGATGTGTCTTCGTTGCTGGGCGCCGACGCAGCCAAAGATTCGAAGATGGCGCTGGATCGCGCCGTGCAGGCATTCCTCGGCGGGCAGGCCTCGCCGCAGACGGTGCAAACGCTCGAAAAGCAGCTCGAGAATCCGCAGTTGCTGCAGGCCAAGCTGGATGATCCGGTCAAGCAAGTTGACTTCGGCATCGTCGCCGGGCTGGTACTCGGCTCGCCTGAGTTTCAGCGGCGGTAGAGACGATCGGGAGAAAGTAGCGATGAAAATCTCGCGCAGATATTTTCTGAAGAGCGGAGGCGTGGCGATGGTGGGCCTCAGCTCGATTCCCGCGTTTTTGCATCGCGCGGTGGCGGCCACGCCGATGCCCAACAAGAAGCAGCTCGTTGTGCTCTTCCAGCGCGGTGCGGCGGACGGATTGAACATCGTTGTGCCATTCGGCGAGCGCAACTATTACAACATGCGCCCAACGATCGCGATTCCGGAGCCCCGGCGCGGCGGCGACGCGGCCTCGATCGACCTCGACGGTTTCTTCGGCTTGCACCCGAGCCTGGCTCCGCTGGAACCGCTGTTTCGCAAGAATCAGCTTGCCATCGTGCATGCGGCAGGCTCTCCCGATCCGACGCGATCACATTTCGATGCGCAGGACTTCATGGAGTCCGGCACGCCCGGGCTCAAGTCCACCGAAGACGGCTGGCTCAACCGTGCGATCGAGACGGTTGCGGAAGAAAACGCGTCGCCTTTTCGCGCCGTGGCCATGGGGCCAAGTCTTCCGCGCATGCTGCGCGGAGGCGCTCCCGCGATCGCGCTGCCGGATCTGCGACAGTTCAAAGTGATGGCCCAATCGCCGATGGTCGAGGGCGGTTTCGAAGCGATGTACGCGCAGACTGTGGATCAGGCGCTCCACGGCACGGGCGCTGAGACGTTTGAGGCGATTGACCTGCTGCGCAAGGCCGACCCGACGAAGTATCAGCCGGAAAACGGCGCGCAGTATCCTGTCAGCCGGCTGGGCCAAAGTTTGCAGCAGATCGGGCAGCTTCTGAAGGCCGACATTGGCGTGGAAGTGCTTTTCGTCGATTGCGGCGGCTGGGATAATCACGTCAACGAAGGCGGCGTGCAGGGCCAACTTTCGAATTTGCTCCGCGAGCTCGGCGCATCCCTCGCCGCGTTCCATCGCGATCTGGGCGACCGCATGGCCGACGTCATCGTTGTCACCATG
>JBGOWC010000097.1:0-6883 GCA_041478415.1 Terriglobia bacterium | reverse complement strand
TTCCGGATCGGTCTCCGCGCCGCCGACCTTCACGAAGCCGCGGCCCATGGGGCGGATTTCGAATTTGTCGTCGCCGAGCATCTTGGCGGCGTCAAGCTCGCCGTAGTGCCACGAGCCCTTGATGAACTGGACCATGAGGACGCGCAAACCCTGGCCGACGGCGCGAAATGCTGTGCCGAGAGCGCAGGTGGTTTTGCCCTTGCCCGGGCCCGTGTAAACGATCAGAAGTCCTTTTTCTTCCGGCATGAACGCCTATCCGCAGTGGTCCTGTCACAGAGAAAGGAATAAAGTGTGCGGTCGCCGTCGGAAAACGTCAAGTTTCGTAGATGCGGGAGCCCAGAGCCGGATCTCTCAAGCGGAAGCAGAGCTGGATTTCTTCTCGGCCAGACTCTTGAGGAAATCCAGCATTTCCGCTGCATGTTGCTCCCAGGTGAAATTCCGCGCTGCCTTTGCCGCATTTTCGCCGATCTTCCGGCGCAATTGCGCGTTCTGGCAGAGTTGCCGCAGCAGTTCGGCGAGCGCGCGCATCCGCGGGGTCGCGCAACACATAACCGCTCTCGCCGTGCCGCATGCATTCCGATACGCCGGCCTCCGTCGTGGTTATCGCCGGCAGGCCGCAGGCCATTGCTTCCAGCACCGGCAAGGCTAGCGAAATCCCTTCAACGCGCAGACAAGGACGCCTTGCGAAGTCAGCAGCGGGTGCAGCCAGCTTTTTGGCTTCCCCGATTCCGCGGGGATAAGGATCAACTGGTCGGCCCACTCTCCGAGCAAGTCAAAGGAATCATAAACGCTGTAGGAGTAGGCCAAGCCGTCGCCCGGGGTGATGGCGTAGCCCTTGCCGCCCGTTTTGAGATAGTTCACCACGCCCCAGAGTTTCGCTTTGCAAAGAGCGAGCTTGAGAAGCCGTGCGGCGCGGCTCCCCTGGCCGAAGCGATTGCTGTCGGCGATGAGCACCATTCTTTTTGCCACGCGCAGCATCTCCCGGATGACAGCATCGGGCTTTGCAATGTGGTGAAGAATGCTAAAGGAGCAAACGGCGTCGAAGCTCGCGTCCGCAAACGGCAACTCCTCACCGACGCCCTGGAGGATGACCCCCGGCGCGACGCGATTCTTCTGCTCGGCTTGCTGGATGAGCGCAGCGACGGGCTCGATGCCACGGACGGTAAGATCGGGTATGGCGTCCAGCAGATGCCGAACACCGCGGCCGGTCCCCGCGCCGACATCAAGGACGTTCCGCGCCTCAATCATGCGAAGAAGGGCGGCGACAAGCTTTATGTTTCCGTAGTCGTCGTCGCCTTCATGCGCGTGCATCACGTCATAGTCCGCGGCGGTTTCGCTGTAATACCGCCGCTGGAGATGCACAGCGTCCTTGGAATTCCGAGCCATTCGCCTCCTACGTCGCGCGACCAGCCGCCGGCCAAGAATGGATCCGCCGAAGATTGATCCCGCGATCTTACCTCACTCACGAGAGGTTGACGGGATCACGACGATGGCCTGCGCCGCGAGGACGAATTCCAGCCACGCGTGCACTTGAGCGGCGTTGCGGTCCCAGGTCCAGGCGAGGGCGCTTCTCGCGGCGGCAGCGCCGAGATCCTGCCGCAGATTCGCGTCGCGGCCGAGGCGCTCGAAGAGAGCGGTGAGCGCCCGGATGTCCATGGGATCGCTGAGGATGAAGCCATCCACGGCGTCGCGGATTCGTTCGGAAACGCCGGCTAGCGAGGAAGTAATGACGGGAAGGCCGCTAGCCATGGCCTCAGCGACGGGAAGGCCGAAGGAATCTTCGAGACTGGGGCTGACATAAACGTCGGCGGCGGCATACAGCGCGAGAACATCCGGTTGCGGGGCAAGCCAGTGGCAGCGGTTGCGGAGGCCCAGGCGGTCTGCCTGTTCCTGGTAGGGCCCAGCCGCGTCGTCGCCGACAACCATGAGTTGGAGCGACAAATCGCGGCAGGAGGCCATTGCCTCGAGGACGACGGGCAGGCCTTTCACGCGCCAATCGTTGCCAATCAGGAGGAGGACGCAGTCGTCCTCCCGAAAACCGAGTTTGCTGCGCGATTTGACGCGGCGCGACTGACGAGCGGTAGGAGAAAACTCGTTGCAGTCCACTGCATTGGGGATGACGCGAACATCCTTCCGCCCAAGAGTATTTTCAACGAGCCTTGCCGTGCGCTGCGAGACGGCGGCGAGCGAGGTGCGCGGATTTGCATAGATTCGGCGCTCGAACCGCACCAACAGGCGATAGTAGGCGCGGCGATGCAGCGAGCGAAAGAGATTCTCTTTCGCCCGACCGGGTGAGTTCCGGGAAAGATCCCGCAAGCGGTGGAATAACGCGTGGACAAGGACGGCATCCGCGCGGAGGGAATTGATCCCCGGAGAAAACAATAGATCGCAGCGGGCGCCGCGAAATGATTCCGCCCACCAGCGGCAGAGATGATTCGCGAAAAGCCAAGCGAGGAATTGAACGAGATGCGGCCCGGGAAACGAAGGGACGCGGTGCCAGAAGATGGCGCCGCCGGTTTGCGAGCAAGCTTCCGCGGGATCGCTGAAGGAGAGATCTTCCACGCGCTGGGAGTAGAGATGGATGACGCAGTTGTGATTGCGCGCGAGGCGCTCGAGAAGCTCAGCGAGGGCACGCTCGGTGCCGTGCCGGCGGTCCACAAAGGGTGAAACAACGGCGAGGCGCAACTCAGAATATCCAGCGGCGGCGTGGTTGCGAAGCCGCGACGGCGGCCGCAAACTGCGTGGACACGGCAATGCTTGGCAGGCGAAAAAGAACACCGAGAAGGAGCCAGAGGTAGGCGTTCAGGACGAAGTCCTGATAGGGCTGCATCCCGTTGTAGGTAAGAGGAATGAGCAGGAGGAAGGCATACCAGAAAATGACGAAGCCGATGGGGAACCAGGGCGAGCCTTTCAACTTGCGAACGACTTTCCAGCCGGATAAGACGATGGCAGTGCTCATCACGATCCAGAAAAGCAAGCCAAGGATGCCCATTTCGACGATCAACGTGCCGAAACCATTTTCGACACCAACTACCGGGGACTTGACATGCAGGATACGGCTGACGTACTGGCCGCCGAGTGAGGCAGTGCCAATGCCGTAGCCGTAGGGCCAGTTAGGATAGTCAAACGCGTACAGAAAATTCTTCAGCGGATAATCTCGTACGCGGTAGGCCAATTCGTTTGCCGGGCTGTACGGAGAGAGCGTTTCTGAGTAGACCGCCAGACGTGAGTTCAGTGCTTCCGGGTAGGCGACCATCAGCGTGATCACGGCAAGCCCGACCATGAGGACAGTGCGCTGCAAGGCGCGAATCACGCGCAGGGCCTGGCCCTGTCTCCATGGAGCGCCCCATAGAAAAGCCGCGGCGCCAACCAGCGCGCTGCCGATCGTCCAGAGAAATACGCCGCGCGACGTCGTCAGGACAATCGCCGCAGCCAGCATTGCCACTACGAGCGCTGTCAAAAGGCGGCCCTTCCGGCTCCGAAGGAGCAAGTATCCGCCGAAGCCGAAAGTCAACAGCCACATCACGATGAGATAGTCCTGAAAGCGGCCGGCGCTAACAAAAACCGATGTCGGGCGGTAGGCGAGTACGTGGGAGATGGGAGCCTCGCGGTAGAGCGTGCTGAGCTCGCGAATGTCCTCGGCCGGATGCTCCGGATTGAGGAACGTGTGGCCGGCGATTGCCTGGATGATGCCCAGCCCACCGATGATCACCGCCAGCCCGAGGTTGACGCGGAAAAACCGGCGCAGCTCGGCTTCGGAATCCAGTAGGGAATAGCCGACGAACATCAGTGGAACATAATAGAAATAGAGTTTGAGGCCCAGCCCGCCAAAGATCAGGCTCGTGGAAGCGGGGTTAAAAGCCTGCAGGACACCCAGCCAGAACAACAGCAGCAGCGGGACCAGAAAC
This sequence comes from Terriglobia bacterium, assembly GCA_041478415.1. Classification (GTDB taxonomy): domain Bacteria; phylum Acidobacteriota; class Terriglobia; order Acidiferrales; family UBA7541; genus Acidiferrum. The sequence continues at coordinate 2,975 of JBGOWC010000097.1, read as the reverse complement.
GGCGGCCGGAACGACTGCGTCTCTTTGCGGCGAAGTGCGGCGAAATAAGAAACGTACACCACGGCAACGAGAATGTCCTTGGCAAAATAGACCGCCATGTTGTTGCCGACGTATTTCCGAACCAGGTCCTCAAACAGCAGCCACGCGAGAAACATATACAGACCATTGCGCCAGCTATTCAGAATGGCGACGGCCACGGCGCCCCCCACCGCGGCCATCGCAACGAAGATGAGACTCGTCGTATCGCCGGCGAGAACGTACGCGGAAGTTTTGTACGCGAGAAGGACCGCTGCCGCCAGAAATCCAAAGACCAGGAGGGGGCTGCGTCGAAAGTTTCTCTGCAGAGCTTGAGCGCGGATCCTCATGATGCAGCCACTATCATACGCCGGCGGGCAAACTTTGGGAGACGCCCTGGGCGCTTGCGACTTTTCGCCGGCGCAGCTCCAGAACATGATGGTCGTCGCATTCGCATCCCATTCTGGTAGGAGCGGATCACCTCGTTAAGGAAGAATAGGGAAGAAATCGTGTAATCCAACCGGTGTCGCCGTTCCTAGCATTAAGGACTCCGAGAGACGATACGACGATAGATGGCCGCATGCTCCTCTATCATACGGGGCCGTGCGAACAATTGAAGCGCCCTATCTCTGCCTCCGCGCCCCATCACTTCAACGAGCGAGGGATCATCCAGGACGCGGCGCAGGCACCCGGCGAGAGCGGCTGCGTCACCCGGACGGCATTTCAGACCGGCGTCGCCCACAACCTCGCCCAGGCCGCCGATCGCCGAAACAACCACAAGCCGGCCGCGCATCATCTGTTCAATCGCAGCAAGGCCGGCAGTCTCTTCCCAGATCGACGGCATGATCACGCACCAAACATCCCGCAACGACTCGCGCAGCGCATCCCCCGTGAGGAATCCCGTATACCGGACGTATGAGGAGAGGGCGTGTTGGTGAATCAGGGAATCGAGCTTCGCGCGTTCGGGTCCGTCGCCGATCAAGCGCAATTCAAAGATGCGACCCTCCTTGCGGAGTATGGCTAGCGCATCAAGGAGTACCGGAAGACCTTTTTCCGGAACAAAACGACCCACGTAGGCAAAGATGGGTTTAGATCCTTCCACTCGTCGCTCAACTTCAGCGGAGGACTCGGCGAGCGAGTCTCGGATGCCGTAATAAACGACGCTGGACCGATGAAGCGCGTGGCGCTCGAGCACGTGGCCCGTGATGGCCAGATTCGCCGCAACCCGCTGGCACAGCGCCCTCCGCATGCCCGTAAGGATCAGTAACCGCAGACTCCGCCACCACGTACCCTTGCACGAGTTACACCGGAGGCATTCCCAATAACGGTGAGGCAGAAAATGGCCCGGGCATGCGGTTTCGGTCGGTTGGTGCAGCAAAACGCCATTGGGACACATCGCCTGATAACCGTGGTGCTCAACGACGACCGGTTTGCGTGACACCCAGCCGAACAACAGCGGCAGCAGCGCCGGCCCTGCGACATGCACGACGTCGGCCCCGCGAATGAGCCGCCAAAGTTGCAGCGCGCCCGGCCGTCTGACGACGCGAAACGGCAGCGCAGCGTCGTCGAAACCCCCGGCGGGCGTCTGCGTCACGAGTGCGACATCAAATTCGGGCGCACCTGAAGGGATACGTCTCTCCGCGATTCCGCGCGCGAGCGATTCGACGATGGTTTCCACTCCGCCGATGCTCGGCGCGAAGTAGTGACTGTAGATCAGCAGTTTCATCGGGAGGATGGCTGCAGCTCTCAGCGTTCTCTGAGCGCCTCACCGCCGCGCGATGTGCGCAAGCGCTTCCGAGCCAGTGCGCACTCCACGGCGTCCTTGAGTCCCTGCACATTTTCATGAATCGACCACGTGATCATGCGCTCGCGCGCAGCGCGCGATATTTCCGCAAGACCTTTGGGGTGTGCCAGAGCTTCCCGCAGAACGCCGGCAAGCGCGCCCACGTTTCCGCACGAGAATACATAACCCGTTTTCCCGGGCACGATCAGGTCCCGCACCGCGCCTACGTTGCTGCTCACTGCCACGGCGCAACCGCACAGCATCGCTTCGTTTACGACCACTCCGAATGCTTCGTATTCCGAGGGCAAGACGAGCAGGTCTGCCGCCGTGTACACCGCCGGCAACTGCGACTGGTTCACGAAACCGAGCAGCCGAACGCGTTCGCTCACCCCGAGCGCTGCCGCCTCGGCCTCTACTTCAGCGCGCAGTGGCCCTTCTCCCGCAAAGACCAGGCGCGCATTCGGAATTGAAGCCTCCGCAAATGCCCGTAGCACGTCGAGCGGCCGCTTCCATGGCTGGAGCTTCGCGCAAAACAGAACTACCGAATCCTCCGAGCCACTCCCCCAGGAGGAGCGCACCGCCGCGCGATCCACCCGCGCTGAAGCTGCCAGCCACCAATCGTTATCGACCACGTAAGGAGTGAGCGTGACGCGATCCGCGGCAATCCCCAGCGAGCGCAGGAGGTCGCGCGCGCCGCTTGACGGCACAATCACCTGATCCGCCAGGCGGAAAAGGAGCGGCCAGAGAACTCGCTTGACATGCCGTTTCCAAGCGCCACCCGCCATCGGCCGCAGCGTCGTCGCGTCCGTGCCAAAAATCACCGGCGTTCCCGATAACTTTGCCGCCGCCAGCGCAATCCAGAAGCTCGCGTACACGTAGCCGGTGAGGATTTGTACCGCGTCGTAGTTGCCGTTCCGTATCAGCTTCCACAGTCCCGGATTGAAGAGCCCGAAAAATCGCCCCAGTCCCGGCCGCAGCGAGCGGTTCGCCACCCGCACCCATTCGTAGCCATCGAGCAGCGGCACGTCCCACTTCACTTCGATCCCAAACTCCGGGTCCACCGCCGCTTCCGCACCCTGCAGGCTGCAGTACGCCACCTGCAGATCGATTTGCGGGTGCCGCGCCATTTCGCGATAGACCGGCGAAGCGTACTGCACCGGGTGCGTCCCGACGCTCA
>JBGOWC010000188.1:0-4824 GCA_041478415.1 Terriglobia bacterium | reverse complement strand
TGTGCCTGATGTGTAGATGATCGTGAGGAGGTCGGAATCGGCGCGGGGCAAGGGCTCGCCGGGAGAGGCGGCGTCGCCCGCATTCGTCCTCAACACTTCTTCGAAGAGAACGCGCGGCGGCGCCTCCGGCCACGCCGCGGCAATCCCTGCTCCAAGGGCGGCATCCCCGCAAAGAACCAGCCGCGGCCGGCAATCCTTCAGCATCGCCGCGAGTTCCGCGGGCGCCTGTCGCGCGTAGAGCGGCACAACGATGATTCTCTCCGCCATGAGAGCGAGATCAATGGCCACCCAGCGGATCGAATTTGTTCCCAGCAGCGCGCAGCGGTCTCCCGGCTGAAGCCCCGCGCGCCGCACGAATGTCCGCGCCTTCTCGACACTCGCGAGCAACTCCGCGCCGGTTGCAGAAACGATGCGCCCGCTGCCCATTTCCCGGAGCACCGGGCGATCGCCGGCGCGCCGCAACTGCGCAAAGATGTTCTCGAGAAAATTGGGCATGACGCTCAGGAATTTGCGGCGAAGGCTGCCTGCGCCGGATCATATCGTTCGACCAGCGCCCGCAAACCCGGGCTAAGCGGCGGCAGGTAGTCTTCCCAGCTGAGGACACCTTCGCGAAGGGGGAACTCGGGATATTGGCGGCGAACAGCGTGTTCCAGAAACGTTCCCATCCGCGCCATCACTTTGAGATTGCGGACGACGGTCTGCGCGATAGCGTCACGCACGGCATCCTGCTCGGCACGCAATTTTTCGAGCACGTCGAGGATTTTCGGCTCGAGGTCCGGATCGTCCACGGTAAGGAGCAGGTGCTGGTGGCCCCGCTCGACCATGAGGTTGCGGATGCGCTCGTCCATGGTGACGCCAGCCGAAGGGACCAGCGACGGCATCGCCGTGACGATCCCGTGATAGCGCGAGGAAACCATCAGCGATCCACACCGCAGGATGCTGACGAGCTGGAACATGTCGTGGTCGTCCGAGGCGAATATGGGCGCACCGGGAATCTGCGCGGCAATGTCACGGCAGGCCACGGCGTCGAGGCGCTCCGTGGCGACGAGGATGGGAAAGACGCGATGACGCCCGCAAAACGCCGCGGTGGCCTTCGCAAACGCCGAAATGTAGTGGCGATACTTCCGCTCCACATTAGGACCGGAGGTGAAGAAGTAGGGGCCCCGGTATTGGCTGTCCTTGAAGGCGCCCGTGGTGACGCAAGCCAAGAGCTTCGCCACGGAGGCTTTCACGGGCCACACGAACGGATGAATCGGACAGATGACAAGCACTGGCGTTTTCTCGTCCCAGCCGGCCTCGCGCAGCGCTTTTTTTCCGTACTCGGGCGGATGCGGCTCAAAGGTCCACGCCGTGTCGGTGCCCAGCTCCGTCGGAATCCCCAGATTGCTCAGGAGCGTCTGCGACTCTGAATTGCGCGTAATCACCAGCGAATCGCGGACGTAGCGCGCGCACAAGCCCTCGATGAGCGGGTCCATGTGCCCGGCTTCGCCGCCGAATCCGACGGACAGCTTATTCTCGGCGGAAGCCATTCCCAGCGATCCGATCATCATCGTCGTCAGTGCGTTGGCGAACTTGCTTTTGAACATCGAGCCTTCGCACGCGATGACACCGTGATTCTGCGGAACCTCCCGAGAGAGCATCGCCGGGAATGTGTCCGGGAGATAGACCTGGCGAGTGCCTTCAAAATAGCCCCGCGTGCGATCGAAATTCATCGTGGTGACGCTGAAATCGGTCTTTTCTGCGCCGAGCACATGACGAATCTGCCGCAACATTTCCTGCACGCGGACATCGGAGCCGGTGTTCCGCGTCCCGTTGTAGCCCGCGAAGAGCAGCTTGAGTTTTTCCCCCGGCGTCCAGGCCCGGCCGAAGCCCAGCATCCAGCGGATGCGCGTGTACTCGATCAACGTGCTGACCCACGCGACGAGGAGAAAATCCGTCATGCCGGCGCATTCCCCGCGGCAACCGCGCGCGACGCGTCGCCCGGCCAGGCTTGCGCCGGATAGCGGAATTTATTTTTCCGGCTGAATTGCAAAAGCGGGTAGGCGTAGGTTGAAAACGGCGCCGGCGCTTCGCCGAGCTCCGCAACGACCCGAGAATTATCGAAGACCGTATTCCACGCCAGGTACGGCCAAAAAACCTTTAGTAGCGAAGCGCCTCGGCCCACCGAGCCGCTGCGATTCGCAAGCCAGTTCACAGTTCCGGCAAACGGCCGACCCAGTGCCGGCCCGTAGATGGGCTTGCGCCACCCCGCCGCCTGCGCGAGCGCATCCGTCAGCTGGCGATACGTCTGCGACGCGGTTCCAGACGAGAGATGGTAGATGCCGTGCGCCGTGTCGTTTTTTTGATGCAGAGTCACAATTGCTTTCGCGACGTAGTTCGCCGGGACGATGTCAATCTTGTCGTCGGGCCGAAGCGGCAGCACCGGCAGCCTCGCCAGCACGTCGAAGGCGCGCACCATTTCAAACTGCGTCGTCTCCGGCCGCCGACTGTCGCCGAGAACAATGGCCGGCCGGAAAATCGTGCGGGGGACGTCCGCCAAGAGCTGCTGGGCCATGTGCTCGCAGAATTTCTTCGTGCGCGCGTAAGGGTCGTAGTCCGAGCGACCCCAGTCGATGGCCGTATCTTCCTGGACCACCTCGTCCTGCCGCTTCCCGGCCACCGCGACCGTGCTGACGTGGCTGTAGCGCCTTAGGCCGTTGCGGTTCTGCGCGCGCCGCGCGAGCTGGATGACCTCCAGCGTCCCGCGCAGGTTCACGTTCAAGCACTGCTTTTCCGATTTGCGGTTGAGCGATGCCGCGCAGTGAATCAGCGAATCGGTCGTGTCCACTAACGCGTGATACTCGTCGTCGGCGAGCCCGAACAGCTCGCTTGTCAAATCGCCGAGAAAAATCCGCACCCGGCCGCCGAGGTAAGCCGAAAATTCGGGAAACGCGAAGTGAAGCTGCAAGGATTGCCAGAGGCGCTCCCGCGCCTCCTGCTGGGATTTCGCGCGAACGAGGAGATTGAGAGAGTCGGAATGCCCGGCCAGGAGCCCGGCGACGATATAGCCGCCGATATAGCCTGTCGATCCGGTTACGAAGATCGCCATAGCGGGTCGGACTGTGGAACAGCGGAAGCGGAGGTAGCTGCGGCGGCCGCCGCATTCCAATCGAGCTCACGCGGAGACCTTGCTTCAAGCGGCCTCCCCTCCATGAGCGGATAGCACCAGCGCCGGAGCGCCGGAATGTGGATGTTGATCCAGTAGTCCCACCAGTCAATACTTTCCGGCTCGAAGGCGAAGAGCTCGCGTTCTTCGGGCGCGAGCGCGGCGGAAAGCATGCGCGCATTTTCCGCCTCGAACACATGCTCGTTGAGCAGGATGAACGGCTCGTACAGCTCGATGAGCTTCTCCGCGCGCGTGAGGTCGCGCTCCTGTCGCGCCAACGGCGCTTTCTTCATCCCAAGCGAATCGGCAGCGCGATTGATGCCCGAGACCACGGCCTTCTGCATGGGGATCGAAAGCCGTTCGTAGCGCTGCTTGGAAACCGGAATCGTCTCGAACTTCACTTTCAGCCAGTGTTCGATACCCTGCTGGGTCCGGTAGTGTTTCCGATGGGCAAGCCCCGTCAACTCGATCGAGCGGCCCATGTCGCACGGATTCGCGGCCGACGTGGCCAGCTGATAGAGCCGCGCGTGGCGCCGCGTCACAACGGCCGCGGCAATCAAGGTCATCCCGCGGCAAACCATGTCCACGGGAATCACGTCCAGGCATTTCCGCGCGTTGGTCGGCAATTGCCGGAAATTCGTTCCCAGCAGATACGAGAGGGGTCCCGACGTATTAATTCCCTCGTTCCACCCGCTGAAAGGCGATTGCGTCGAGCTCTCCACAATCGAAGGGCGCACGACCGCAATCGGCAAATCATGGCCGCGCCGCGCCAGGAGCGATTCGCCGAGGCTCTTCGTAAACGTATAGGTATTCGGCCAGCCGAGGTGTTGTGCGCGGCGTAGCCCCACGCGGGTCAGGCGGTTCCGCGCCCAGCGCGCGCGGTTGCGACGCAGAACGCCATCGAGTTCGACCGTTGGCACCGCCGAAGGATCGCCGCCCCTGCCCAGCGCCTGGCGGCGCAACGCATCGGTCAACTCCGCACTTTCGGAGCGCTCTTCGATTCGCCGAATCATTTCGCGGAGCGATCCGATTTCCAGCTCCGCATCGAACGCGGGGTCGTGCGCCGGATTGTAGTTCACCTGCAGCTCTTCGGGGACCCGGCCATCGCGCGCGCCCACCACGTAGCAAGTCGAGAGGTGCATCAGCCCGGCGTGACTGCATAGTCTGATGAAGTCGAGCAGGCGTTCCGCCGATTGCACATTGGACGCCACCGCGTCGCGCAGGTCGGGATTGAAATCGGTCAGCCCGGCGCTGTTGACGACAAGGTCCAGCGATTGCGCGAGGCGCGCGCGCGTGGCTTCGTCCAGTCCCAGCGCCGGCTGGCTCACGTCGCCTTCGACCACTTCGACCTTTCGCTTCAAATAGGCCCCGAGCCCACGGCCGTATCGCTCGTGCAGCGTATCGAAGCAGGGCGATTCCTCGACAATTTTTTCGTACCGCCGCTGCGCGGAGGTTGTCCGGTTCCTCCGGATCAACAGCGTGATCTTCCCGATGTCCGGGATGTCTTCAAGAAGATTGATGAGCCAGACCTTCCCGATAAATCCGGTCACGCCGATCAGTAAAACATGTTTTCCCGCGAGCGCCTGGCGCACGCGGAGCTCCGGAACGCGAGGTGTGTCGCCAAACACGACGACCGCCCGCGTTGCGGGTGGGTTGACGCGCGCGGCCGGCTGGGCGGC
>JBGOWC010000251.1:0-3911 GCA_041478415.1 Terriglobia bacterium | reverse complement strand
TTCATCTGATTATTTTACTGTATCCCGCTGGTTCTTGTGCCCTGGCTTCCCGGTCGTCGTCGTTCTGGTCAAGCTGCACTGCTCCGCTGCCGCACCCGAAACGTGGGCACCTGTCCGCCGCCGGAGGTGACGTTTGCGAGCCCCGTTGCGCTCAGCCGCGTGAGATATCCGGAAAGCTTTCCGCGGAACAAGTACGGCGCAAGGTCCACGAGCATGTCGCGAAACTCGACCCCGCCGCCGGGCGCGATGTAGGGAAACACTTCGCGGCGAATCGGTATGCGCTCCTGGACAATCCAACAGCCGCTCTTCCCGCTTGCGGCGCGTTCGATGGCCGCGTCCCAGGCCGCTTCGGCGGTTTCCCAGCCGAGGGTCACGCCCGTGCCGCCGTATTCATCGCTCGGCTTCAGAACGAGATTTTCGCGCGCGCTGCGAATGAACGCCAGCAAGTCGATGGATTCGCCGTAATGCAGCGTGCGCCCATCGGCGACCACGCGCGTCCACGGAATGTGATTGCGTATGACGGCTTTCTCTTCGCTCGAGAAGAGCGCGGCGTTGCGCTCATCGGTCAGGACGGCGAAAAACGCCTTCACGTGGGGAATCTTGCAGCGAAACGTGTTGGCGACGCAGACGGCGTTTGCCGTATAGGCGCGGACGAGGGCAGCGCACTCCTGCGGCCTGGCGAGAATGTCGTTAATCAGCACGCGGCGGTAGACGAGATCAATCTTTTTGCCGTGGGCAGTAAGCGTTGTGCCATCGAAGACGAGGTCGCGCGGGTCGGCAATCACCGTGGGCACGCCCATTTTTTCAAACCGCGCCTTCAGGATTTCAAATTCGCTCCAGGTTGGCACTTCGCGCCAGTCCGTAATCAAAATCTGCGGCCGATTCGAGCTTCCACCCCACTCGAGATAGCTCGTCACCAGTGCGTCGAGGAGCTTGGCGCTGAGCGGATGGCTATGGACTTCGTATCGTTTTTCAAACTCCTTCATCACGGGCAAATCCCGGAAAATCTCGCCGAGCGTTTCGGAGTAGCCCAAGCCGGCGGGCGATTCGCCGTTGTATTCGGCAAATTTCAGGGAATCGGGAAGCAGAAATGCATCGAGGCGCGATGCCGTGCTGGCGCGCGCGTAGCTTACCGGAATGCGCACCAGGCGCTCTTCTTCCGGCCGCAGATGGAATTGCGCAAGCAGATCCGGCGATGCCATCGCAGCCGCAACGACGCGCTCGCCCACTGCGGCAATCGTTTCGGCGACGACGCGCACCCGCTCTTCATCTTCAGGGGAGAGAAAGAACGGGCGCAGGAACGGGCAATGGACGCGGTCGCCAAAGGTGAGCTTGGCGGCCCGCAAGCGGGCGAAGAATTTTTCCGGAAAGCCGGGGGACGTCTCCAAGTCTGCGCGGAGGAGGGCGTGCCACGATTCCGCCGGGCCCGAAGCCATCGCGGACGGCGAGACGGCGCCCGCCATCAGGCCTTCGTCCCCGTTTGCCCGGCCGCCGCCATTTTTGGCGCGCCAGTGAAGCCAGCCGCCGCGCCGAGGCCGAGCATCTCTTCCCAGCGCGGCCAGGTGTTGGCGATATTTCCGCGCAGGGCGCGATCGATCACCAGGCGCGACATTTTTTCGACGACAAGCTTGAAATAGGTTTCCGTGATGCGGTCACGCTCCATGTCCGGAGCCGGGTTCAGGAAATCGATCGCGTAGGGTACGCCGTCCTGAATCGCAAATTCGATGGTGTTCATCTCGTAGCCGAGCGCCTGGTTGATGGTTTGCGCGTCGCGCACGATTCGAGCGCCCAGCTCCGAGGAAAGATACTTGGGGTCCACGATGTACTGCCGAGCCTTCGGATCGTAGTGCACTGGCGTGATGTCCGTCTTTCCGAACGTGAAGCAGCGCACGTATTGTTTGAAGTCGATGAACTGCTGCAGCGTCATGCAATACGGCGCCGTCTGGTCGTACGCCGCGAGGAGCTCCTCGCGGTTGTTCACCTTGTAGACGTGCTTCCACCCGCCGCCCGAAAACGGTTTCAGAATCGCCGGGCGTCCCACGTAGTCGAGCAGCGCATCCCAATCCACCGGATATTCCAGGTTGTGCAGCGACTCGGCGGTGATGTCCACATCTTTCGGGTAGCCTTTTTGCGGGAGGAGCACGGTCTTGGGGATAGCGATGCCGAGCTTCGACGCCACCGAGTAGTTGAAATACTTGTCGTCCGCCGTCCACCAGAACGGATTGTTGATGACGTAGGTTCCCTGTAGGACGGCGTGCTTGAGGTAGCCGCGGTAATACTCAACTTCGTGGGAGATGCGGTCCACGATGACGCGGTACTTTGCCGCTTCGCCCATGCGCGTCCCGCCCAGCTTGACGAACTCCGCGGTGACTCCGTCTCTTTTTCCGAGGGCGTTCACGCGCTCGATAAACGCCGGGGGAAAGCTGAACTCACGGCCGCACAGCAGTCCGACTTTCATCATGATCTTTCTCCGGAAGCGAAGATTGGCCCGGGGGACGCGTTTCTTCAATTCACCGCGCGCGCGGACGATATGCGCTGCGGCGAAACGACTCCGCCGCGCGTTTCAGCGACGATCTGGCGCACGACGGCCTTCAGGTCCTTGGATTCCTCGAAGACGCGCAACTGCCGGTCGGCGCTCGTGCCTTCGCGAAGAATCGTGTGGATGTAATCCACCGCGCTGCGGCTGCCGAGGTCGTCCACGACGTCATCAACGAACTCGATCAGCTCGAGGGTCAGTTCGCGCATGGGCACTTCGGTTTGCTTGCCGAAATCAATGAGTTTGCCGTCGATTCCCCAGCGCGCGGCGCGCCACTTGTTTTCCTCGATGAGCGTGCGGCGGTAGAGCCGGTAGCTCTGATTCCGCTCGTAGAGCCGGTGCAGCTTCACGACGATGGCCTGGGTCAGCGCCGCGATGGCGACGGCTTCTTCCACGCGGGTGGCCACGTCGCAGATGCGGAACTCGAGCGTGCCAAACGTCGGGTGCGGCCGAACGTCCCACCAGATCTTCTTGGCGCTGTCCATGCAATTCAGCTTCATGAGCAGATTGATGTATTCCTCGTACGCGCTCCAGGAGTCGAACTCATCGGGCACGCCGGTGCGCGGAAAACGGCGGAAGACCGTCGTGCGGAATGATTTCAACCCGGTGTTGCGGCCCATCCAGAAGGGCGAACTGGTGGAAAGCGCGAGGAGATGCGGCAGGAAATAGCGGACCTCGTTCATCAGGTCGATCGTCGTTTGCCGGTCGGGCATGGCGACGTGCACATGCATGCCGAAAATCAGCAGGGAGCGCGCGAGCTGCTGCAGTTCCTCGACAATGTTCTTGTAGCGCTCGCCCGGGGAGATGACCTGGTCAATCCAGCTTGAATATGGGTGCGTACCCGCCGCGGCCACTTGCAGACCGACGCGCTCCGCCGCGGCGACCAGCTCGCCGCGCGTGCGGTGCATCTCGATGCGCAGTTCGGCCACGTTCTCGCAGATCTTCGTGCCCATCTCCACGTTGGACTGGTGCAGCTCGTGTTTAACCTGCTCGCCAATGTCAGGGGAGGCCGCGGCCACGATTTCGCTCACGTGCGAGCGCAATTCGCCCGTGGCAGGGTCAATGATTTGAAATTCTTCCTCTACGCCGATGGTGAAGCGGTGAGCCACCGCGCGGCCCTCCGAGGTTCGGTATGCGGGGGACGAATCGCAAAGTATCATACTCCCCTGGCCTCGAAATTACATCTTCCGCACGTAACGCTGGTCGGCCACGCCGGCCGGACGAGGGACGAATCCGCGGAGAAGCCAAGATTCGGGGCGCGTCAACTATCCATCTGCGCTTGCAATACCTCACCTGGAAGACGAACCATTCTTGAAGCGGGGGCTGATGGCAGACGAGGGCTCTCGTCGTGCATTCGGTTTTTGCCCCGGGTGAT
>JBGOWC010000286.1:0-3431 GCA_041478415.1 Terriglobia bacterium | reverse complement strand
GAGGGCTGCGGCGGCGACGGCGACCAGCGCTTCCATTTCCACGCCCGTCTGAACTGACGCCGTCACGTGAGAGCGAATTTCCACGCCATTTTGGCACAGCCGCGGGGTCACATCAATGCGCGTGAGCGGGAGTGGATGACAAAGAGGTATCCACTCGGCGGTGCGCTTCGCGGCAGCGATACCGGCGATGCGCGCGATTTCGAGGGGATTGCCCTTGGGATTCTTCAGACGCCGGACGGCACGGAGAACGCGGGGAGCCATTTTGACGAATCCGTGCGCGATGGCGGAGCGAGACGTGACCGGCTTCGCCGAGACGTCCACCATTTGCACATCACCGCAGGTGCCGTAGTGTGAGAGTTTCGGCATTTGCAAAGTGTAGCCGCGTTCTTCAGACCGTGGAACGCAACCCCAATTCAGGTCACGTCTTTCCGCAACAAGATGGAAACGCATTCACCGGCTTCGATTTTCTCCCGGTCCGACGGGATCACCAAGAAGCAATTGCATTGGGCTAGGGCGGCAATGTCGCCGGAACCCTGCCACGGGAGCCCGCGCACTTCGGGCACGGCGGCGCGCCACTCGACGCGCGCGGGAAGGAAATGGGACAGGCCGGGCTTTTCGTGAAGCGGTGAGGCGAGGCGGGCTTCGACGAGCGGAAGTGCGCGTGCTTCGGCACCGCTGAGGAGATCGAGCGCGGGGGTGACGAACAATTCAAAGGTCACCATCGTGGAGACGGGATTGCCGGGCAAACCGAAAACCGGCACGCCGCGGCAAATGCCGAAAACCACGGGGCGTCCGGGACGAATGGCAACGGCGTCGAAGAAGGACTGCGTCCCGAGATCGCGGAGGACATTTTCCACGAGGTCGTACTTGCCCATGGAGACGCCGCCGGAGAGGACCAGGGCATCCGCGCTGAGGCCTTTTTCCATGCGCGCGCGGATTTCTTCGGCGCGGTCGGGCGCATTGCCTAGCTCGAGGGGTTCGCCGCCGGCGACTTGGACCTGCGCTGCAAGAGAATAATTATTGCTGTTGCGAATTTGAAATGGACCGGGAGTATCTTCCATGGAAACGACTTCGTCACCGGTCGAGAGGATGGCGACGCGTGGCTTCTTGTGGACGGAGACGCGATGGGCGCCGACCTGCGCGGCGATGGCGGTTTCGGCGAAGCCGAGACGCTGACCGGGGTGAAGGAGAGTTTGCCCGGCGCGAGCTTCGCTGCCGCAAGGGACAATATTTTGACCCGCGCTTACCGCGCGGAGATTCTGGTCTCCCGTGGCGGCGCGATCAAATGTGACACGGTCGCGGTCGCGGTGCGTGTGCTCGATCATCACGACTGCGTCGGCGCCAGGTGGCACGGCAGCGCCGGTCATGATTGAGATGCACGTGCCCGGTTCGAGAGGAGTCGTGGCGTCATCGCCCGCCTTGAGCTCGCCTGCGCACGGAAGCGTCTTGTCGGGAGCAACATCGGCGGCGCGGACGGCGTAGCCGTCGCGGGTGGAGCGGTCAAAGGGAGGATAGTCGCGGTCGGCGGCTATACTTTCTGCGAGGACATGACCGAGAGATTCGCGAAGGCCCCGCGTTTCTGCGGCGGTCGTCTTACGCAAGGCGGAGACTTCGCGAACCACGAGTTGGCGGGCTTGGTCGTAGGAGAGCATAACGTCTGCGAAAAAAAGATGGCGGGCAAAGGTCCGCCGCTCCATAAGAACATCAAAAAGAAACGTCAGAGCCAGGAGGCGAAGAGCGTGCCTGCAGGCACGATGGTGGCATCGCGCTCCGGGCCGGTCGAGATCATCCCGATTTCGACCTGGAGAAAATCGGAGATGAAGCGCAAATAATCGTGGGCCGCTTTGGGCAGTTTGGCCGCATCGCGCACGCCGTAGGTGGATTCTCCCCAGCCGGGCAGCGTTTTGTATTCCGGCGTCACGCGGGTGAATTCTTCCGCGGAAGCGGGCATCTCGAGGATTGGCGAACCTTTGTATTTGTAGCCGGTGCAGACCTGAATTTCGCGCTGGGTGTCGAAGACGTCGAGCTTGGTGACGACCAGCGAGTCCATGCCGTTGATCATTTTGGCGTAGCGCAGGACCATGAGGTCGAGCCAGCCGCAGCGACGCGGACGGCCGGTGACCGCGCCGTATTCTTTGCCGCGGTCGCGCACTTCCTTGGCATCGAGGTCTGGCATTTCTGTCGGGAACGGGCCGCCGCCGACGCGCGTTGTGTAGGCCTTGGAGACGTTCAGGACGGCGCCAATTTTCGTCGGCGGAACGCCAAGACCGGTGGTTGCGCCACCGGACGTGGCATTCGACGATGTGACGAAGGGATAGGTGCCGTGGTCAATGTCCAGCATCGTTCCCTGCGCGCCTTCGAAGAGGACGGAGCGGCCGTGATCGAGCGCGTTGTTCAGGAGTGTGGACGTATCCGCGATGTAGCCGCGGATTTTCTCGCCAAAACGCAGGGTTTCGTCAATGGCGCCGGAAAAATCGAGCGAGGCGCCGTAGGCGCCCCGGGCGAACGCATTTTTCTCCGCGATGACGCGCTGGGCTTTTTCGCGGAAGAGCGGCGGATCCAGGAGGTCGCAGACGCGCAGGCCGCGCCGCGCCATCTTGTCTTCATACGCTGGGCCGATGCCGCGCGAGGTGGTGCCGATTTTGTTGTCGCCGCGGGCGGATTCCGCTGCTTTGTCGAGTTCGCGATGGTACGGAAAGATCAGGTGCGCACGGTTGCTGACGTGGAGGCGGCCGTTCACGTCGATCCCTGCTTTCGCGAGCGTTTCGATCTCGCTGACGAGGGCGGCAGGGTCCACGACGACGCCGGTGCCGATTACGGCATGCTGCCGCGGGCGGAGAATTCCGCAGGGGATGAGCTGGAGAACGAAATGCTTGCCGTCGAAGATGACGGTGTGACCCGCATTGTTGCCGCCGGCGCAGCGAGCGATGTAATCGAAGGAGCCGGCGAGGTAGTCAACGACCTTGCCTTTGCCTTCGTCACCCCATTGCGCGCCCACGACGACGACCGACTTCATCCTTCACCTTTCTCGACCCGCACCTTCCCCAACCAGCGAACTGCGGATGAAAATACAGTGGAAAATTTGCGGCAACCGCAAAAAATAATCCTACGCGGAGTGCATCGAGAAGGCAAGCAAGGCGGCGAAGAGATGGCACAGACAAGGCCCGCTCCGCCATTCACACCTCCGACGAAACGCGTTGCCTCAGTCTAGCGCCGCAGGTCATGGTAGCGGAAGCAGGAGACGAGGTGGTCGTTGACCATTCCGGTGGCCTGCATGTGCGCGTAGCAGATCGTGGAGCCGACAAAGCGGAAGCCGCGCTCGCGCAAGTCTGCGCTGAGAGTGTCTGAATCTTTTGTCTTGGCGGGGATCTGCTTGTGCGATTTCCAGGCGTTGTGCTTTCGTTTGCCGTCTACGAAGCGCCAGATGTAGG
>JBGOWC010000237.1:0-4117 GCA_041478415.1 Terriglobia bacterium | reverse complement strand
CTCCCCGACTGAGTTCCTTGGGAGCCTTATCGAACCGGCAGATCACATCGGAATGGATTTGTCGCAGCGAAACGAAAGACAATTCGGCGGCGTCGAGCACTTTGACAAACTTCGCGCGGTTTTCGACTACGTTTTCGCGCGCGTCCCATTCCGCAGAGCCGAGATTCAAGACGCGCTGATTGTTGAGTTCGCTCGCCCCGCCGGGTCGCGTGCTGAATCCATGCACGAGCCACGGCAATTTCTCAAACGCGGCAACCTGCAAGACGCGCACTCTGCCTGTTTGTTTTTCGGTCCAGCCGTCTGCGGGGCATCCCTCGCCCGGCTGTCTCGGCTTTGCACGCTTCGCCGATTGTGTTTTCGCTGGGGGCACGGCTCTGCCAGTATAATCGCATTCACGAGCCGGCCCGGGCGTTTGCCGGTGGCCGGCTGTTCGGAGGCGCGGTGATTGTCGGGCTAGGAATAGATATTGCCGAGGTGGACCGCGTAAAGGCTGCGATCGAGCGGCACGGCGAGCCGATTCTCCGCCGGCTCTATACCCCTGCCGAGCGCGCCTACTGCGAAAAGTTTCGAAACAAGTACGAGCGATTCGCGGGCCGTTTTGCCGCGAAAGAAGCGGGGATGAAGGCGCTCGGCACCGGTTGGCGCCGCGGCGCGCGCTGGACCGACCTCGAAGTCGTGCGGCAAAAAGGCGGCCGGCCGACGCTCGAGCTGCGCGGCGCCGCGAAAGAGATCGCGCGCGACCTCGGCGTGAAACACATTTCGCTGAGCATCACGCACACCGCCGCTCAGGCGTTCGCCCAGGTCATTTTCGAATCGTAGTTTTCATCCGCCGCTACATTTTCCGCCAGCAGGTGGTTTTCCTCCACGCCCGTCGCGCACACATCGAGCCAGACATTTGCCGGCCTGGAATCCCTGACCCTGACGCGAAGATAGTTGCTTGAAAGGGCGTCGGTCCACTCACCGGCCCTCTCCACAGGCGTGTTGAGCGTCAAGACGCGCATCTTGTGGCCGATTTGTTTTTTTAGATTGGCAGACGACAATTCTTCGCCGAGCGCGCGCAGTTCTCGCGCGCGGCGCTTGATCACCGCGGCGGGAACTTCGGTTTCCAGCTTCTCCGCGGCAGTCCCCGGGCGCTTCGAGTACGAAAACACGTGGAGATACGTAAACGGCAGTCGCCGAATGAACCCGAGTGTTGCCATGTGATCTTCCTCGGTCTCTCCGGGAAAACCGGCAATCACGTCCGCGCCGATCGCAGCATCCGGCAGGCGTTCGTGAATCAGTTCGACGCGCCGGGCATAGTGTTCCGTGCGGTACCAGCGATGCATCGCCGCCAGGATGCGGTCCGATCCCGATTGCAGCGGCATGTGGAAGTGCTGCGCAATGCGCTCGGACGATGAGAAGAGAGCGATAAGTTCCTCGGTGACGTCCATCGGCTCGATGGAACTGACGCGCAGGCGCTCCATGGCTGTCTCTTGAAGAATTCTTTCCAGTAACTCTATGAAATCGATCCGCGGCACAAGATCGCGCCCGTACGTTCCAAGATTGATCCCGCTCAATACAACTTCGCGAAATCCCGCCCCGACGAGCTTGCGAATCTCCTCGAGAACCGCGTCCGGCGGCAGACTCCGGCTGCGCCCGCGCACAAATGGAATCACGCAATAGGCGCATCGGCTGTTGCAGCCATCCTGAATTTTCAGCACCGGCCGCGTGTGTCCCGCCTCCCCGCCGAGCACCGGCGCAACCAGTACCGTCGTCTGTTCAAAAATATTTCCGGTCAGAATCTTTGCAGGCGCGTGCGCCAGCGAGAGTGGATCGCGATCGAGGACATCCCGCGGGACAAAATCGCCATCCAAGTGAGGAGGAAACTCCCTGGACTTGAGTTCGCTCACGAGCCGCGGGATTTCCGGCTTGTGCGAATTCCCTACAACCCAGCGCACGCCGGGTAGCCCCGCAAGTTCTTCCGGCGCGCGCTGCGCGTAACATCCGGTAACAATAATTTGCGCCGCGGGATTTTTCCGGTGAATCGTGCGAATCGCTTCGCGCGCCTGCGCATCGGCCGAAGCAGTAACCGTGCAGGTATTCACGATAACGACGCCGGCCGTTGCGGCGTTTGCCTCCGCCGAAAAGCCTTGGTCGCGCAGTTGTCGCTCGATTGCGGCGGCATCGGCCTGCGTCGCGCGGCAGCCGAATTGTTCGATGGCAAAGGTCGTCATGGATCGGGGCTGCATCGTCCCCGGAAAAATCTAGAATACCCGCGAGCGCCCCCGGAACAAAGCCCTGTCGCATGATTGTGAAAAGTATGCTGGTGTGAAACACCGTGTATGGTCTTTTCTTTACTCACCGGAGCGCGAGCCGCTAGAATCATCGCGTCCTTATGGCTGCCGCCCGCCGCAATCCCCACGCGCTCGACAATCCGAAAGTCTCCGTCGTGATCCCTGTTTACAACGAGCTTGCGACGATTGAAGAGATTCTCCGCCGCGTCGCCGAAACGCCGATGCGGAAAGAGATCATCGTGGTGGACGATTTTTCGACCGACCACACGCGTCAGGTGCTTGAGGCCATGGCGGCGCGGCAAGCGCGCGACGAATCGGAATCGCCCGCGCAGGATGGCGAGTCGCCGGTGCCGCTTGGCGAAATCCGGTTTCTCTTCCAGCCCAAAAATCAAGGCAAGGGCGCGGCGCTGCGGCGCGGCTTTGCGGAAACGACGGGTGACATCGTGCTCGTGCAGGACGCCGATCTCGAATACGACCCGCGCGATTATCCGAAGCTGCTCGAACCGATTCTCGACGGCCGCGCCGACGTCGTTTACGGCTCGCGCTTTCTCAGCGGTCCGCAGCGCGTGCATTACTTCTGGCATTACGTGGCCAACAAAATTCTTACGCTGCTCTCCGATATCACGACCAATCTCAAGCTCACGGACATGGAGACATGCTACAAGGTTTTTCGCCGCGAAGTTCTTGCCGGCATTCAGATTCGCTCCAACCGTTTCGGCTTCGAGCCGGAGATCACCGCAAAAATCGCCAAGGGCAAGTGGCGCATCTACGAGGTGCCGATCAGTTATGCTGGCCGCACGTACGAAGAAGGAAAAAAGATCACCTGGCGGGACGGCTTCCAGGCATTGTGGTGCATTTTCCGATTTCGATTCTTCGATTAGCCATTCTTTTCTCCAACGATAGCCTTCCGAAACTTTCTGTCGCCGGGGCGGCGCGGAGAACGTTTCTCCGGAATCGAACGAAAACATCGCAAAAAATCTGCAAAGTGAATGGATATTCAGGTTGCCCGAGGAAAAGGGGTTTTGGGGGCGGATTGGAGGGTCGGCGAGCCGACGCTGGACTGAAAACAAAGGACTTAGCGATCGCGCGGAGGCGAATCATAGACAAATGAATTTTTCTTGACAAATTCATTTGTCTATAAATCAGAGGGTATAGGAATCGCTGATTTGCCGAACCGGCGGTCCGGTGTGACAATGCGTGCATGCGAAAAACACTCACAAAGGCCGTAAAGATCCTGGCGATAGGGATGCTCCTCTCCGGCAATGCAGCGGCACAGCAAACTCCCAAGGCAGATTCCAAGAAAACTACGACTGCCGGGATGGGGCAAAAGGCGCCGGCAGCAAAGACGGGGCCAGCCGCAGCGGGGACGAAGAGCGCGAGCGCGCCGACACTGAAGACGCCGAGGGAAAAAGCGAGCTACGCCATTGGATTGAATATCGGAAAGGGGCTGCAAAGGGACGGAGTGAACGTAGATGCAATCGCCGTGGCGCGGGGTTTGAAGGATGCGCTGGCCGGCGGCAAGACGCTTCTGACGGAAGCGGAAGCGCAGACCGCGCTGACGGGACTGAAAAACGACCTGCACAAGAAGCAGGAGGAGAAGGCGCAGGTGCTCGGAGAAGCGAACAAGACGGAAGGCGAAGCGTTTCTGGCGGCCAACAAGATGAAAGAAGGGATCGTCACGCTGCCAAGCGGCCTGCAATACAAGATTTTGAAAGAGGGCACGGGACCGAAGCCGTCCGCAAGCGACTCCGTGGTGTGCAACTATCGAGGGACGTTTCTCGACGCGAAGGAATTTGACAGCTCGTACAAGCGCGGCCAGCCGGCAACTTTTCCGGTGAATGGAG
>JBGOWC010000191.1:0-4745 GCA_041478415.1 Terriglobia bacterium | reverse complement strand
GTCGAGCTTCTCTTCGCGGATCATGTCAATCGAGGTTTCGACCAGGTCTCGGACCATGGATTCGACATCGCGGCCCACGTAGCCGACTTCGGTGTATTTCGAGGCTTCGACCTTCACGAACGGGCAACCGGCCAGCCGCGCCAGGCGGCGGGCAATTTCGGTTTTCCCGACTCCGGTCGGTCCGATCATCAGAATGTTTTTGGGAAGGATATCTTCGGCGATTTCGGGCGGGAGCTTCTGCCGTCGAACTCGATTGCGCAGGGCAACGGCGATGGCGCGCTTCGCGGCTGCTTGTCCGACGATGTATTTGTCGAGCTCGGCGACGATCTCGCGCGGCGTCAGGTCATCAAGCGCGGGAATCGCCTGCGCGGGTTCGCCCGCCGGGGCGCCGCTGCCGCCGTTGATGAGAATCACGTCTTTGTCTGACTTGCTGGGCATAATCTCCGATCACTGACTGGAGGCGCATCACGCCGTGCCGCTGCCTCGATTACAACTCTTCGATTGTGACGTTTGCGTTCGTAAAAATGCAAATCTCGCTGGCGATGCGCATCGCCTCCTGCGCAATCTCTTTGGCGCTCAGCTTGGTGTATTTCACCAGCGCGCGCGCCGCAGCCAGCGCGTACGACCCGCCCGAGCCGATGGCGCAGAGGCCGTCGTCGGGCTCGATGACGTCGCCATTGCCGGAGAGCAGAAACGTGCCCTTCGTGTCGGCAACGATGAGCATGGCTTCGAGGTGCCGCAACGCGCGGTCCTTGCGCCATTCCTTGGCCAGCTCGACGGAGGCCTTCGGCAGATTTCCGGAGTACTCCTGGAGCTTGCCCTCGAAGCGCTCGAAAAGCGAAATCGCGTCGGCGGTAGAGCCGGCAAATCCGGCGATCACCTTGTCGTTGAAGAGGCGCCGCGTCTTCCGCGCGGTATGCTTCATCACGTGATCGCCCATGGTGACCTGGCCGTCGCCGATGAGGACGACCTTGGCGTCTTTGCGCACGCACAAAACAGTCGTGCCGTGCATCGGAGCGCTCTGGGTGCCCTTTGGCATTCGACCATTATACAGCGCCAACGGAGCACACGCCAAAAGGCGAATTGCCGCGGTAGATTGCGGCCCAACAAAGCGGCAGCAGTTGAGTTCACGCTACTTTTTCTTCTTCTTGCCGACCTGGGCGTAATGCTGTTCGAGTGAAGCGCGGGTGAAAAAATCGTCGGGGATGCCGGGATTGTATTTGCAATCGTTGTAGAAGGCCTGAAAGGCGCGGCGACCGTTGCGGTCGCGCGAAACCTGAAAAGGCGTTTGGACACCGTCCAGTGGATGGAAATTCGCGTAGACGGTCAGGTCTTCGGTGCGCTCGCGAGTCGCATCGTCGCGGGTAACGACCAGGCTGCGCAACGGCAGGTGCGTCGCACGATCGATGGCGATGCGGAAAATGCGGCGCTCGCGATCCTCAATCTCGACCCAGTCCACTTGTTTCAGGTCCGCGATATCGCCGCCGCCATAACGAAACGCCATGCCTTCTTCCTTGAGGCGCAGCCGGAGCAGGTTGTTGATATCCCTCTTGGTGCGCTCCTGAAAGTCGGTCACGGCGCTGGCGGGCTCCTCACTGACGCCGCCTTTGTCGAGCGTCCAGCCGGAATCGCCGTTGTACAGATCGACGATCTCGCCCTTCTTTCCGTATTCGGTGCGATTCTTGTCCGGGAAGCGCCAGAAGTCCTTGAAATTGACGTAGCCCATGAGGTCGCCGTTGTGGCCGAACTGGGCGAGCCGGCCCTCGCACATGCTTTCGCGGACCTGCAGGTACGCGGGGCCGCCGAGGCCCTGGATGAGCTGCTGAAGAAGCTGCTTGGCCTTGGCCGCGCTGGCCTCCGGCATCATGGTGTCCGGATTCTGCGCTGCGGCACGGGGCGGAGTTGCGCCGATCAAAACCGAGATGGCCGCCGCGAGCAGATACGTTTTCAGCCGCACAAGACCGAGCCCCCATTTACATTGATGATTTCGCCGGTCATGAAGTTGGCCAGGTCCGATGCAGCAAACAGGATCGGCCCGGCAATCTCTTCGGCGGTGGCGGCGCGGCCCATGGGGATGGCGGCGGCAATCGCCTTCGCGCCGGCCTTGGTCTGAATCACGGGGTTGGACATGTCCGTGGCCACCCAGCCGGGCGCCACCGAAGTGACGATGATGTTGTGCCGGGCGAGCTCAGTGGAAAGGCCCTTGACCAGGCTGATGATCGCACCCTTGCTCGCGCCGTAGTGCGTATGGAACGCCTCGCCGCGCTGGCCGGCGGTCGAGCTGATGGCGATGATTTTGCCCGACTTCTGCTTGATCATCTGCGGCACGGAAAAATGGATGACGGAATAGACGCTCTTCAAATTAATGCGCATCATCTCGTCCCACTGCTTTTCACTCATTTTCTCGATGGGCAGGTCCTCGAGGTTCCACACGCCGGCGTTGGCGACGAGGATATCCAGCCGCCCGAGCCGCGCTATGCATTGCTCGACGAGCTTCTTGTTGTCCGCGTGGCGGCCGCAATCGGCCTTGAACGCCTCGACGCGGGTGCTGTGCTTGCGCGCTTCCTGCTCGACCTGCAGCGCGGCGTCTTTGCTGCGGTGATAACTGAAAACAACGTCCGCGCCCGCCTGGGCGAAGAGCTTCACTGCTGCCGCGCCGATGCCACGCGAGCCGCCGGTGATCAGAGCCGCCTTGCCTGCCAGAGAAATCATGATTCCCCCAATGGAAACTCAATCAGCCTGGACCGGAGCCGCGAGCCTTAGCGGCGAGCTGCGGCCGCGCGCGTCGCCTGCACCAGAGCGCGGAAGAGCATCCCTGCAAGCGCATCGCCCTGCATGCGCTCCGGATGCCACTGCACGCCGACAACCCAGTGTTTATGCGGCTCCTGTTCGACGGCTTCGATCACGCCATCCGGCGCAACCGCGGCAACGCGCAGTCCGTGTCCAAGCTCCCGGATGGATTGATGATGCGACGTGTTTACGTGCGCACTAAATCCGCCGTCGCGATTCTCGAGGCCGCAAGCGGCTGCGAGTTGAGCAATTTCTCCGCCAGGCTCGATCCGCGCCGGATGCACAGGGTCAGGCGCTTCCGGCGGAAGCCCCGCCTTGCTGTGCTGGATGTTCGTGCGCAATTCACTGGCGATGTCCTGGTAGAGCGAGCCGCCGAGGCTAACGTTAAGGCTCTGGCAGCCATAGCAAATGGCCAGGACGGGCTTGCTGGAGGCGAAGGCGTGCTCCAGGATCGCAAAGTCCGTTTTCTCCCGATTTGCATCGGCGTCTTGCGTCTTGGCGTGGCGGGCCGCGTGATAGAGCGATGGATTCACGTCCGATGGGCTCCCAGGAAGAACGAAGGCGTCCAGACTCTCGAGCAGACGCTGGAGTTGTTCCGGCGATTGCAGCAAGGAAACCTCAACGGGCTCCGCGCCGGCAGATCGAGCCGCCGAAAAATAGTATTCCAGCTTTCGCCTGATGTTGTCGCGCTCTTCCGAACTGGTCCGCCAGGGGATGCCGACCCGCGGTTTGTCATGATCATTGGGTGCCATGGAAACCATCATCGTAGCATCGGCCTTTGAGGGGCGGCAACCCAGTTCGGCTGATTCGCTGAAAACCAGTGTGAATTCCTACCCGAGGGAACGGCGGGGAAAGCGCAAGTCGAAGATCGCTAATGCGGCCAACTGCATGATTCGCCAGAGAATATCTTACTTCGGCGCGCGCCTCGGGTCCGGATGATCGAGGACTTTCTTCGCCTGCGCGGCGCGATGCTTGCGGACTGCCTCGCGGAACTTCGGATACTTCACGCCCAGTATGGACGCCGCTAGCAGCGCGGCGTTCACGGCGCCCGCCTTACCGATGGCCAGGGTGCCGACGGGCACGCCACCGGGCATCTGCACGGTCGAGAGAAGCGAGTCGAGCCCCTTGAGCGACTTCGATTCCATCGGCACGCCCAGGACCGGCAAAATGGTCTTTGCCGCTGTTACTCCAGCAAGGTGCGCGGCGCCGCCGGCCGCCGCGATGATCACTTCCAGCCCGCGAGACTCAGCGGTCCCGGCGTACTCCAAGAGTTGGTCGGGCGTGCGGTGTGCCGAGAGCACGCGCGCCTCATGTGGGACGCCCAGCGCCTCAAGCGTCTTCACGGCGTGCTCCATCGTCTCCCAGTCCGACTGGGATCCCATGATGACGCCGACGAGCGGCTTTTCCTTCGCTGTCATTTTTGTGTTCCCCTCACTATCGAGAACCAGCGGCGGCGACGCGCGAGCGGTCCTTCCACGCGTGCCGAACCTCGCCGACAAGATACAGCGAGCCGGTGACGAAAATGGCGTCTTCGGGCGCGGCCACAACCAGAGCGTGATCGAGCGCCTCTTCCGCATTGGGAATTACCGTGTAGCGGGAGGCGTAGTGGCCGGCGGCTTCCGCAAGGTGTCCGGCCGAAATCGAGCGAGCAGTGCGCGGTTCGGTGAAAATCACCTGCGTCGCGCGCGGAAACAAAGTGCCGGCGATTTCGTCCACGGCCTTGTCGCGCAAGGCGCCGAAGATGAGCCAGACCCTGCGGCCAGAAAAATTCTCGTCCCAGAAGGCGGCGACCTCGCGCGCCGCGGACGGATTGTGCGCCCCATCCAGATAGACGTCCGGGCGGTCCTGGATTTTTTCAAGGCGGCCCGGCCATTCAGTTTGCGTGATGCCTATCGAGAATGCTTCTCCGGGAATGCGGAAGCCGCCCGCGGCAAGCTGGCGAGCGGCGGCCACAG
>JBGOWC010000100.1:0-6731 GCA_041478415.1 Terriglobia bacterium | reverse complement strand
GAACCCGGTTTACTTTCGATCCCGCTGTGGACCAGTATCCCGTGTGGTCTCCCGATGGCAGCCGTATTGTATTCACCTCGAATCGCAAAGGTCAGTATGACCTGTACGTGAAGCCTTCGGGTGGCGCCGGGACCGAGGAGCTCCTGCTCACGACTGGTCTCGAGCTGTTTGCAAACGACTGGTCCCGGGACGGCAGGTTCCTCCTCTACGCAAGCTATGGCGATCCAAAAACGGGAGCTGATTTGTGGGTACTGCCGTTGACGGGGGACCGTAAGCCGTTTCCATTCCTGCAAACGCCGTTTACAGAACAAAACGGCAAATTTTCTCCAGACGGCAATTGGGTCGCCTATACATCCAATGAATCGGGGACTGAGCAGGTCTATGTGGCGCCATTCCCTGGGCCGGGAGGCAAGTGGCAGATCTCGACTCTTGGAGGCACACTTCCCAGATGGCGTCAGGATGGCAAGGAAATCATTTACTTAGCTTCGGACGACAATCTAATGGCGGCCGAGGTGAGTGCAAGAGGCTCGGCGTTCGAAGTGGGGGTGGTGCGGCCTCTATTCAAGGCGAAAGTGGTCAAGAGGGACATCCCCTATGACACGATGCGTGACGCGCAGCGGTTCCTTGTGAATACAGCCTTGGAGCAAACATCGAGTGCCCCCATCACGCTGGTCCTCCACTGGAACTCCGGCCTGAAAAAATAGCGGGGTCAGAGCAAATCCTCAAGGTTTCCCGGTTGTACTCCCGATGAATTCCGATGGTGCTAGTGGGTGAAGACTTTGTCGAGGCTGTCTTCGTAGGGATAGACGTGGACCATCCAGCCGAAGATGGACGGGCGGAAGCGGCCGCCGGCGGCTTCGCAGGCTTCCTCAGTGGAGATGGAGCCGCGGAGGCCGAACCTGGTCCAGTCGGCGGTCTTGATTTGGTCGCGAGCGGGCATGCAGAGATTCGTGTGCAGGTGCCACGAAGCGACGCTGAGCGGGACGCGGGAATTGAGTTTTTCCTCGGTGGCGATTTTCGGCATAGTGTACATCGCGCCGGCGAGTTCGTAGCCGGTGGCGGTCTTCTTGTAGAGCAGAGAAGTCGGGCGCGCGGGGTCGAAGCTGAAGGCCTGGAGGAAGCCATTCTTGTAGCTTGTGAAGTGATATTCGGGCTGCGGGAGATTGGGAAGAAAGATTTTGTAACCGTCGGCGAAAGCGGCGTGGTAATCGCGGTATTTCTCGATTCCTCCGCGGAGTTCTTCGACGACCTGCTGGGCGCGGGCTTTGTCCGCGGCGGTGCGCGGGCGGAGAGCGGTCATCTGCATGTGCGCGCCGGGCATGTGGTGATGGCCCGGGGCCATGTCGTGGACGGCGTGCTGCTCGCTGGCTCGCTCATCGCTCATATCCATGTGGTCGCGGTGCATGTCGCTCATCGCCGGCTCGGAAACGGGCTGAGGAGAGGTGGCTTGTTGCTGAAGCGCAGGCGCGCGGTGGCCGGGCATGGCCGCCAGCAAAACGCCGACGACGAGAAAGGCACAGACGACGAGTCCGGCCTTGCTGAGGATGAAAAACAAACTGCGCGAAGTCATGCACGTTCTCCTCTGAATATAGTACGCGGGGAAGGAGCGGAAAATTACAGCGCAGAGGACATGCGTTGCAGGGCGGGATAACTGTCCGGAGGGACAGGCGTGATGGCAACCACGCTCGAATTGTTTGGATCTGGCAGCCGGCCGCGTGAAAAAAGCCGCGTGATACACTGACCGCGTGACGAAGCAAACCATCGAACCGGCGAAGAGGATCAGCGGCGGCGTGGAACCGCCGGGGGATAAATCCATCTCGCACCGGTACGCGATGCTGGCAGCGCTGGCGGAAGGAACTTCGGAGCTGCGGCATTTTTCGTCGTCGGTGGATTGCCAAAGCACGCTGGATTGCCTGCGGGCGCTCGGCGCGGAGGTCAAGCGCGAGAAAGAAACGGTGCGAATCACAGGCTGCGGATTGCGGGGACTGCGCGGGGGGTGGCGCGCGCTGGACGCGGGAAATTCCGGCACAACGATGCGACTGCTCGCGGGGATTCTGGCCGGACAGAAGTTTTCTACGAAACTGACAGGGGATGAGTCGCTGAGGCGGCGGCCGATGCGGCGCGTGATTGAACCGCTGCGGCAGATGGGCGCGGAGATTCGCGCGCGGGAAGATAATTTTGCGCCGCTCGAAATTCGCGGAGGCGATTTGCGGCCGCTCGACTACACGGCGACGGTGGCGAGCGCGCAGGTGAAGTCGGCGGTGCTGCTGGCGGGATTGTTTGCGGAGGGAGTCACGTCGGTGACGGAGCCGGTGCGGACGCGCGACCACACGGAGCTGGCGCTCGAAACGTTCGGCGCATCGGTGGAGAAGACCGGGCGGACGGTGCGGGTGCACGGCCTGGTCACGGACGATGGCAGCGGGCGGCTGGCGCCGCAGTCGCTGGACGTGCCGGGAGACCTTTCGTCGGCGGTGTTTTTCATCGCAGCGGCGCTGTTGCTACCGGAGTCGAGCTTGCTGCTGCACAACGTGGGGCTGAACCCCACGCGCACCGCGGTTCTGGATTTTTTTGCAGCGATCGGCGGAACGATTCAAATTATTTCGCCAAAGGTCGTGAACGGCGAGATCACGGCAGATATTGCGGTACGCTCGTCGGAACTGAAAGGCGGCGTGATTGCGGGGGAGGACGTGCCCTTGTTGATTGATGAATTGCCGATGCTCGCGGCGCTGGGACCTTTTACGGCAGAGGGAATCGAGATAAGACACGCGGACGAGCTACGGCTGAAGGAGAGCGACCGGATTGCGGCGCTGACTGAGAATTTGCGGAAGATGGGCGCGCGGGTGGACGAGCGGCCGGACGGGCTGCGCGTGGAAGGGCGGGCCGCGGGCCGGCTGCGCGGTGCAGAGATCGAGCCGCGCGGGGATCACCGAATCGCGATGGCGTTTGCGGTGGCGGCGCTGGCGGCAGAAGGTCCGACAAGAATACGGGACGCGGAGTGCGCGGGAGTGTCGTATCCGGAATTTTACAGGGAACTGGAACGAGTCGCGGAGAGGTGAACGCGGCCGAAGATGGCGGCGTAGAGCCGCCGCTACACAACCCTCAAAGCCGAAGTTGGCGCCGTAGAGCCGCCGCTACAAAACTCTCAAGCTGAAGATGGCGGCATAAAGCCGCCGCTACACAACCCTCAAGTACCTTTGTGGAGAGAGATGGAGCCGTAGCTGGTCTTGAGGATGATCTTGGGGCCGCGGGCGCCGATCTTGCCTTCGAGATGTGAATCCCCCGACTCGGTGGTGGTCTTCTTGAATGCGGGTCCGGTAAATTCGGAGTCTATGTCGCCGGAGTGGCAGTCGGCGATGATTTCAAAAGCGGCGTTCGCAGGCAGATTGAGGGTGATGCTCGCGGACTTGTTGGTGATCTCGACGTCTTCCTTCGGCGGAGAAGTGAAGCGAACCTGGACGTTGCCGTCGCGATTTTCGATTTTGAGCTTGCCGGTGACATTTTCGAGATCGAGGTCGTAGGAATTGGTGCGCAGCGTGAGGCTGCCGGCGGAGTCAGAGACGTTCAGATTGCCGGAGCCGACTTCGATGTTGCCGTTGAGCTGGGTGAGAGTGAGGTCGGTGCGCTGCGAGACGAAGCGAACTCCCTTCAAAACTTTTTCGGCGCGGATAGGGCCGTAGAATTCACCGTCAACGGTCAGCCCGCCGGTCGCGTCAGTGACCTCGACTTGGCCGCCCTTGCCGGAGATTTTGACATTGCCTTTCACATCGGAAACCTTCACGTCGCCTGAGCGCGTTTCGACGCCGACATCGGCGCCGGCGCCGCGGACATCGACGTCGCCATGCTGAGTGGTGATAGCGAGCTCGCCGGAAATATCGGAAACTTCGATATCACCGCGTTCGTTGCGAATCGTCAGGACAGCCTTCTGAGGGACGGAAACCTCGAGATCCACGGCGACGCGGGACGACCCGGACTCGGCGTTCAGCACACGCACTTCGTAGGTATCGCCATTCTGCGCGATTTCGACTTTCACCGGATCGGCGATGCGCTGGGCGTCTTTTTGGCTCCAGGCGCGAACCGTCTTTTTCGCGGTGACGAGAATCTCCTGCGTATCCGCGGGACGTACGGAGATGTCGCCACGGGCGCCGCGGATGGTGACGCGCGCGTTGGCGGGAACGGCGCGGGGGGCAACTTCGGCGTCGAAGGAATAGGAATTGCCCATGACGGGCCCTTCCATGTCAATCTTGCCGGGAATGATGTCCGCCAGGGCGAAAACGCCGACGAGCATCAACAGACCCAGGACAAGAAAAACTTCACCGGCGGAGATCACGGCCGAGCGGCCGGTACCAGCGCGCGCGCCCACGGTGCGTTCGTAGAGCTTGGAGAGGCCCCAGAGAATAAGTATCAGCGGCCACCAATGGGTAAAGATCCTGCCGAGATTCACGCCTCCGCGGTAGTTGTGAAGAAGGAAAAGGACGCCAAAGAGAATCAGGACGAGGGCGCTGAAGAGCGAGCTGCGGCGTGGGCGGTCAGAGGCCATATCCGATTATTGTCCTTGGGCTCCCGGCGAGGGCGGCGCGGGAACATTGCCGGAGAGATGCCCTTCGTCAGAAGCGAGGGATTCGGCGAGCTTCAAGACACCGATGACGAGAAGGATGACCGGCCAGGTGTAGTGGAACGAAAAATAGTCTCCGCGCCACTGGCTGAGAAGGAAGAGCACGCCGAGGGCAATGAGGATGGCCGGACCCATCAGCCCGCGGATGGTGCAGCGGCGGCAGGCGCAGCGTATTCGATCACTCATGGCATTCGCCTCTCAAGAAGAGTGCCACAGACGATTTCGCAGCATGAGAATTCCAACCCCGATGAGAATCAAGGGCCAAAACTGATGAATACGATCCCAGGGGAACCAGCCGAAATTGCTCAGAAGAAAAAGGGCACCGAGTGCGATCAAAATAATGGGCCCGACAGGTTTCTCCTGGCCCCAAATTTCGAGAGGGTCGGTGGGGGGCTCGCCGGCGCGTTTGGCCTGCGCGGTGCGCAGGGCATCAATAGCCATATAGAAGATGAAGCCGGCAAGGAGCAGAGAAAGAGCCACGGTGGCGCCATCGCCGAGATCGCTGCTGAGACCGACGATCATGGCGGCGAAGACGACGATGTGAATGAGGGCCTTGTTGTATTCTCCGTTGTATACCGCGCCAAGGCCGGGAAAAAATCCGAGGAAAAACGCCAGACCGGGACTCACTGCGGAACGCGATGCGGGCAGCGGTGCGACGGCGGCTGCAGCCGTCGCCTGGCCTGCATGGCCCATGACGGAGCCGAGACAGTCCTCGCAATAGGGCACGCCGTGAACCGGGCGAGTGCAGGCGACGCACATGGCTTTGCCGCAATTGCGGCAGAAGCCGACGGCGTCCTGCTCCTTGTGGACCGCGCAGGTCATAGGATTCTCCTGTCTGTCAGGACGGTGAGGCACGTCGCGAGCACGGAAAGATCCGGGCGGATGCCGTTGGCACGGTTGAGCTGGCGCGGCGTGGATTGCTGCGGGCCATTGGTTTGGCCGGGCTGCTTCTGCGGGCCAGAATCCGGGACGGTGCTTTCGGGAGCGGCTGGATTTTCACTCCCCGGACGCAGACGGGATTGAATTTCATAGACGACGCGCAGATCGCTGACGAACTTCGAGCCGCGCGCGTAGACCAGATGCGCCTGGCGATCGGCGTTGCGATACACGTTTGTGGGACGAAGGTCGGCGAATTTCGGCTGCCGCCAGGAAAAACCGGAAGCAGCGAGGAGGACGGCGACGGTGGCAGCGACAGACAAAGCGCCATATGCAAATTTTGCCGAAGCCAGGGTGCGCAACCAGGCGAGAGTGACACGCCAGCCGGAGATGGTGTCGCGCGGGCCGAGGGTCTTGTCCAGAATGTTATAGACGAGACGCGGCGGGACTTCGAGGGGTTCGAGCTCGTGGAGGCCGATGAGAACGTGGGAAACGCTGGCGAGAAGCGGAGCGCAGCGGCCGCAATTCTCCGCATGGGCGGCGAAGGCTGCGCGCTCGGCGGGCTCGAGCAGATGATCGAGATAATCGCTGAGCCGCGCTTCGACTTGTTCGCAATTCCAAATGATTCGTTCACTCATGGCTCGCTCCGCACTAGCTGGGCCGGACTCCCATTTGTTCGAGAACACGCGCCAGCTCGATCCGGCCGCGGTTGATTCTAGATTTTACCGTTCCTTCGGGTATTTCGAGCACTCTTTGAATCTCCATATATTCCAATTGTTGCAAGTCGCGCAAGATGACCGCCTCGCGCAACTCGGGGGAAAGTCTTTGGAGCGCCGCGTGGACCTGGCCGCTGAGCTCGCCGAGGAGCGCCTGCTCATCGGGGCGGCGCGCGAATGATTCCTTGTTTTCGACGGCGGGCATGGCGTCATCGAGCGAATCGGTCAAGCGGTCGCGCTTGGTGCGGCGGTAGTGGTCAATGAGGAGGTTGCGGGTGACGCTGGTCATCCAGGTGGCAAAGCCGCCGTGGGCTGACCGGTAACTCGCGAGTGTCTTGTAAACCCTCAAGAAAACCTCCTGCGAAAGATCCTCCGATTCCGCGCCGTTGTTCGTGAAGCGGTAGCAGAGGTTAAACACACGCCGGGTGTGGCGGCGTACAAGCTCCTCCCAGGCCGAGCCGTCGCCCTGGAGGCATTGCTGGACCAGTTGGGCATCCTGCTCCAACGCTGCATTAGCCTCGAATCCT